>CAJGEA010000107.1 GCA_904502015.1 uncultured Clostridia bacterium
GTCGTCGCCTGCATCCAGCGCAAAGCCGGGCTCCTCGGCACCACCGAGGGTCGCGGCAGACTGCTCTACGCCCTTCCCCACGCAAATGCGGGAGATCTGACGGGCGATGCGGTGGATCTCGGTCAAGCGCATGCCGCTCTCGATACCGTAGCGTGCGCCGCAATCCTTGAGGATACCCGCAAACGCCTCCAGCGACACGCAAGCGCCGTCCACGGCAGTCTTGACGGCATCCGCACCTGCTCGCACCGCCAAAATAGCGGCGGCAGACGCCATATCGTTCTTATCGTCGCAGGAAACGCCCACGGGACGGCCTACCGCCTCGGTGATCTCAGCGACGAAGGCGGCAAACTCGTCGGGAAGCATCTCGCCCGCGCTCTCGCATACCGACAGAGAGCCGGCACCTGCCTCCACGGCGGCGCGCAAAGCCGCCTCCAGCACCGTGCGGTCGGCACGGGTGGCATCCACGGCGCAGAATTCTACGTCGGCAACTGCCGCACGGGCACTCGCCACCGCCTTGCCGATCCACTCGATCATCTTGGCAGGCTTTTTATGACAGGTGTACTCCATGCCCACGGGGGACACGGGAAGCTCAATGCGGATGCGGGGATGCTTGGCGGCAGAGAGTGCCTGCGCCGCCAGATCAATGCTCTCGGCGGTCAGCCCTGCGGCGACCGACAGAACAGCATTGCCGACAAAGGAGGACACCGTGCGCACCAGCAGGATGTCGGTCTTGGGGCTGTCCACGGCGGGCAACTCAATCACGTCCACCTGCAGTCGGTCAAGCTGGCGAACGATCTCCATCTTCTCCTTAAAGCTAAAGGTACAGTTCTCACGGCAAAGCGTGCGGTCGGCAATTCTCATGACTTGATTTTCCTTTCATGCATCAAAATGGCAACAGAATACAAAAGCCCCGGGGGATCTCATGTCGCGCATAAGATCCTCCGGGGACGAAAAAACTCGCGGTACCACCCCGGTTACCTTCCCCTCCGACGTTGCGGCAGGAAGATCACCTTATCGAAGCCTATCAGCTTCTCTGTCACGGTAACGGGACAAACCGGAGACACTTACTGGCCCGCAGGCGTTGGGCATCTCTGCTCAGGAACGAGACTTACTTTACCCTGTGTGTCGGCTCGCACCACCCACCGACTCTCTGAAAGCACTGATAGATAAAGAATAATTCCTTCATTGCATTTCTGTATTGGGTGTATTATAGCACAACCGCATCGGTTTGTCAAGGGTTTTCCCTAAAAAATGTTTGCCTATCTAACAAAAAAACGGTGTGGTCGCGCCGTAGCGCAGCCACACCGTATGCGAGTGAATTACAGCTCCACGATCCAGCCGTGGGTGTCCTCGATCTTACCCCACTGGATGCCGGTGAGGGTATCGTACAGATGCTGGGTGACCTTGCCGATCTCGCCGTTCGACACGGTGTACTTGACACCCTTGTAGCACAGCTCACCGATGGGGGAGACGACAGCCGCCGTACCCGTACCCCACGCTTCTTCCAGCGTGCCGTTCTCCATAGCCTCTTCCAGCTCGTCGATGGAGAGCAGGCGCTCGCTGACCTTGTAGCCCTCGGCGCGGAGCACCTCCAGGCAGGACATACGGGTGATACCGGGGAGAATGGAGCCCGACAGCATGGGAGTGACGATCTCGCCATTGATCTTGAACATGACGTTCATAGCACCGACTTCCTCGATGTACTTGCGGTCAACGCCGTCCAGCCAGAGAACCTGCGAGTAGCCCTTCTTGGCAGCGCGGTCACCCGCGCGGTTGGAGGCGGCGTAGTTACCGCCGCACTTGGCGTAGCCCGTACCGCCGCGAACGGCGCGGACGTCCTCGTCCTCGATCATGATCTTGACGGGGTTGATACCCTCCTTGTAGTAGCTGCCTACGGGAGATGCGATGATGACAAACGTAGCGTGTTCTACCGAGTGAACGCCCAGGCTCTCGTCGTTACCGAACAGGAAGGGACGGAGGTAGAGGGACGTACCGGGTGCAGAGGGAGTCCAATCCTGCTCGCAACGCACGAACTCGGTCAGCACCTCCATAGCGAGATCCTCGGGGATCTCGGGCAGGCACAGACGCTCGGCGGAGCGGTTCAAACGGCGGATGTTCTCGATGGGACGGAACATCTGTACCTTGCCGTCTGCACGGCGATAGGCCTTCAGACCCTCAAAGATCTCCGAGCCGTAATGCAGAACGGTGGAAGCAGGATGCAGTGCGATGGGAGCAAAAGGAACGATGCGGGCATCGTGCCAGCCCTTGTCAGGCGTGTAGTCCATAAGGAACATGTGGTCGGTAAAGATCTTGCCAAAGCCCAGCGTGGACGCATCGGGCTTCTCCTTGGGGCAAGTCGTCTTGGTAACAGAAATATTCATGACAAATCGCCTTTCATGTATATGGAATTATTATTTGGGGCTTCGCCCCAAACCCCACAAGAAAACTTCTTGAAAGAAGTTTTCTTGACTTTCAAGAACTTTATAAAATAATTTCAGAAAAGTTTTTAGGAGTCCAGAACCCTTTTTTCAAAAAGGGTTCTGGTGGGGCATGGGGCAACGCCCCATGAAACGCTCTTAATAGTTCGCGCCCAGCAGAAGCGCCTTGCGGTTGATTTCCAGCATATCGGCGCGCTTAGCCGAGATGACCTTCGCGAGGGCGGCGTCAACGCCTGCCTCATCGAACTCACCGATAGCGGCGAGGATCTTACCCACGAGGATCATGTTACCCAGCGTGGGGAAGCCGTTTTCACCCGCGAGACGGGTTGCGGGAACGGCGAATGCCTTGACGTCGGTACGGGTCAGGGGTCGCTCGATCAGGGAGGAATCGTAGAAGATCATGCCGCCGGGCTTGACCGACTGCTCGTAGCGGTCCAGCGAGGGCAGGTTCATAGCGACCAGAATGTCGGGGCGAGCCACGATGGGAGAACCCACCTGACCGTCGGACACGATGATGCCACAGCTGGCGGTACCGCCGCGCATCTCGGGGCCGTAGGAGGGCAGCCAGCTGACCTGCTTCCCTTCCATCAGACCCTTGTAGGCAATGAATTTACCGGCAAACAGAATGCCCTGTCCGCCAAAGCCCGAAAAGAGAAATTCCTTGGTGCTCATTAGTTTTCCTCCTTCTCTGCAGCGGCGGTGCGATCCTTATACACGCCGAGGGGGTAATAGGGGATCATCTTCTCGTCCACCCACTTGAGGGCGGCCTGAGGCGTCATACCCCAGTTGGTGGGGCAGGTAGACAGAACCTCGATCAGCGAGAAGCCCTTACCGTCGAGCTGGTTCTGGAACGCCTTTTTGATGGCCTTCTTGGCGGCGCGGATGTTCTTGACGTTGTTGACCGTAACACGCTCGAGGTACTCGGGGCCATCCAGCGTAGACAGCATCTCGCACACACGGATGGGGAAACCGCAGTGCTTGACGTCACGACCGTAGGGAGAGGTCTGGGTGACCTGACCGGGCAGAGAGGTGGGAGCCATCTGACCGCCGGTCATACCGTAGATCGCGTTGTTGATGAAGATCACGGTGATGTTCTCGTTACGGGCGGCGGCGTGAACGGTTTCTGCCATACCGATGGAGGCAAGGTCACCGTCACCCTGATAAGTAAAGACAATATTCTCGGGCAGAGCGCGCTTGACACCCGTCGCAATCGCGGGTGCGCGACCGTGAGCCGCCTCGATCATATCGCAGTTGAAGTAGTTGTATGCCATAACCGAGCATCCGACGGGGGCGATACCAACGGTTCTGCCCTCGATGCCCAGCTCATCCATGACCTCGGCTACCAGACGGTGAACGATACCGTGGGTACAGCCGGGGCAGTAATGGAGCGGAATATCGTTGAGTGCGTGAGGCTTATCGAAAACGACCATTAGTTGTTACCTCCGTTCTTTGCAGCAAGTTTGATGCTCTCCAGCACCTGCTCGGGGGACGGGATCATACCGCCCGCGCGGTTGCAGAGGGTGACGGGAGCGCGGCCCTCGGTGGCAAGCATCACGTCCTCGATCATCTGACCCATGGACAGCTCGACCGAGATGTAGGACTTGACGGTGCTCAGGGACTCCTTAAATGCCTTCTTGGGGAAGGGCCACAGAGTGATGGGACGGATCATGCCCACCTTGATGCCCAGCTCACGGGCGGCATCGATAGCATTGCGGGATACGCGGGCGGCGATACCGAACGCGGCGATGCAGATCTCGGCGTCCTCCATGCGGTAGGACTCGTACATGACCTCGTTTTCCTCAATGATCTTGTACTTCTCGTAGCGCTTGAAGTTGAGATCCTCCAGCTCCTCGGGCACGAGGGAGAGGGAGTTGACGATGTTGTGGGGACGTTCCAGCTTGGTACCCGTGGTAGCCCAGGGCTTCTCGGGGGAGGGCTTGACGTCGAAATTCAGGGACACGGGCTCCATCATCTGGCCCATGGTACCGTCCGCCAGAATCATGGCGGTCATGCGGTACTGGTCAGCCAGTTCAAAGCCACGGACGGTCAGCTCGGCCATCTCCTGCACCGAGGAGGGAGCCAGCACGATCATACGGAAGTCGCCGTGACCGCCTGCCTTGGTAGCCTGGAAGTAGTCCGACTGGGAGGGCTGGATACCGCCGAGACCGGGGCCGCCGCGCTGGACGTTGACCACCAGGGAAGGCAGATCAGCACCTGCGAGGTAGGACAGACCCTCGCTCTTGAGGGAGATTCCGGGGGAGGAGGAGGAGGTCATGACGCGCAGACCCGTGGAAGCCACGCCGTAGACCATATTGATCGCGGCGACCTCACTCTCGGCCTGCAGGAACGTACCGCCGATCTTGGGCATACGCTTTGCCATGTATGCGGCGATCTCGGTCTGGGGGGTGATGGGATAACCGAAGTAGAAGCGGCAGCCTGCCATAATGGCGGCCTCTGCAATGGCTTCGTTGCCTTTCATCAATACCTTATCTGCCATGTCGCTCACTCTCCTTTCTCCACTTTAATGATGCAATCGGGGCACATGGTGGCGCAGAAGGCGCAACCGATGCAGTCGTCCTCGCGCGCGGCGATGACGGGATGGTGACCCTTCTTGTTGATGCGGTCGCTTGCCAGCTCAAGCACGTGCTTGGGGCAAACGTCCACGCAAAGGCCACAGCCCTTGCAGTTATCGGTCTTAAAGGTTAACGTACATTTTGCCATAACTTTATCTCCTTTATGTGATGGGGAAAATGCGGATATTATGTCGACCCGATCGGCTCTGCGACCGGGAGGAATTCAAGTAGTACCTTGTTTCTTCTAAAACGTAACAGGATTAGTCATCCTGAGCGCCGCCGCGAAGCGGCAAGTCGAAGGATCACCTTATCCGGCAAGAGATCCTTCGGCTACGGGCTACGCCCTTCGCTCAGGATGACCGCTCACGCTCGGGAAAGTGAAAACCATTACATGAAACAGGGTAGTAGTGGGATCACAGATACTTGTTCTTCTGCAGTCCCAGCGCAAAGGGATTCGGTGCCTCGTCGGCAAGCTCTGCGTAGAGATCCTGCCGCACGGTGGTCAGCACGATGGGGAGTCCCGACGCGCGGCTGACCTCCTCGGCGTAGGCAAGGGAGGCGCGGATATCGTCTGCGGTGGTGTCCGCTCCGAGGTTGGAGTTGTTCACGATGCCCGAAAAGCGGATGCCGCCCGCCGCCTCGATCTCGTGCAGAACCTCCATGGTGGATGCCACGTCCTGCGTCAGGGGGCGGTAGCAGTTGATGACCAGTAGCATCTCGTAGTTCCCTTCCCGCAGGATGGCGGGTGCCAGCCGTCCCAGCACCAGCGCGCCGCGGTCGTCGCCGCCGATGTCCAGCACCGCAGTGATGGAGGGATCGTCGGTCAGGGCGTACATCTCCTGCGGAAGCGCAGGAATGTCCACGTTGCTGTTGGCGTAGGGAGAGCAAATGAGGTCAATGCCGCGCTCGGCAAAGAGCTCTGTGCTGTCCTTGGTGCGGAAGTAGGGGTTGACGATATCCAGGTCGGCGATGGCAACCTTTTTTCCCTGCCGCGCCATGTAGAGAGCGTAGTTGACGGCAATATTGGTTTTGCCGGAGCCGTAGTGGCCGGCAAAGAGGGTGATTCGTTTCTGTTCCATATGTACTGTGTTCCGATCAGAATAGACCTTTCGTTACCGTGCGGAAATGTTGGTTTCGAAACGGTTTGGGAGCGAAAGGAAAGTTCTTTTTGAATACTTTTCCCCTAAAGGGACGTACTTCACTAAGATTTTGTTTCACAAAATCAAGTGTCGTTACAGTCTTTCAAGAAAAAGTGGTTATTACAGCTTGTTGCGAATGATCTTGCCGCTGACGGTCTTGGGCAGCTCATCCTTGAAGACCACGATACGGGGATACTTGTAAGGAGCGGTGCGCTTCTTGACGTAGTCCTGAATCTCTTTCTTCAACGCGTCGGTACCCTCGGTGCCGGGAACCAGAAC
>CAJGEA010000108.1 GCA_904502015.1 uncultured Clostridia bacterium
AAATTGTAAGAGGTATAAAAACATGGCTGCTATTAGTGCAAAGGACGTTGCCGAGCTGCGTAAGCAGACCGGTATCGGTATGATGGAGTGCAAGAAGGCACTCGTAGAGGCAGACGGTGATTTCGAGGCCGCTGTCAAGATCCTTCGTGAGAAGGGTGAGCTGAAGGCTCAGTCCAAGATCGAGAGCCGCATCGCCGCTGACGGTGTCGTTGACATCATGAGCGAGAACGGCGTTACCGCAATGATCGAGGTCAACTCCGAGACCGACTTCGTGGCAAAGAACGAGTCCTTCAAGGAGTTCGTTAAGAACCTCCTCATGACCATCGTTGCCAACTAGCCCGCTTCCGTTGAGGAGTTGATGGCTGGTCAGTACTTCGACGGTACTTGCACCGTTGAGGAGAAGCTGAAGGAAGAGATCTTCAAGATCGGTGAGAAGCTGAGCATCCGCCGCTTCGTTATTGCCGAGGGTCTGACCAGCACCTACATCCACGGCGCAGGCTCCATCGGTGTTATCGCTTGCTTCGAGTCTGACGTTGCTGATAAGGACGGCTTCGCTGAGTTCGCAAAGAACATCGCTCTGCAGATCGGCGCATACCCCACTCCTTACCTCAACCGTGAGCAGGTTCCCGCATCGGTTATCGAGTCCGAGCGCGAGATCATCAAGACTCAGCTCGCTAACGATCCCAAGATGGCCGGCAAGCCCGAGAAGGTTCTGGACGGTATCATCACCGGTAAGCTCGGTAAGTTCTACGAGGCAAACTGCCTGGTTGACATGGGCTACGTTAAGGAGGACGACCTGACCGTTGCTCAGTACGTCGCTAAGACGGCTAAGGAGCTTGGCGGCAGCATCGCCATCACCGGCTTCTTCCGCTTTGAGAAGGGCGAGGGCATCCAGAAGCGCGAAGAGGACTTCGCGGCTGAGATCGAGAAGCTCACCAGCGGTAAGTAATTCGATACGTCTATCAAACGGCTATCGCACAAAGTGCGGTAGCCGTTTTTGTGCGCAAAACGCGCGCATTTTGCGTTCTTTTTTGTGCTAAATGTTTGACTTCAACCCTTGACAAACAGGGCAAATGCGTGTAAAATAAATAGGATGATTTTGATTATTACGAAAGGCGGGGCAGGGAATGAACCACTACTATATCGGTATCGACGGCGGAGGAACCAAAACCGAGGCCGTGCTGATCGACGGCAAGGGAACTGTGCTGGCGCGCCGCGTCGCGGGCGCATCCAACCCCAACGACGTGACTCCATCGGTGTCCTGCGACGTGATGGAGAGCCTTGTTCTTGACCTTATAGGCGAGGCGGGGGTATCACCTTCCTCAGATCGGATTTTCGTGTTCGGCGGTATCGCGGGTGCCCTTAACCATCGGGATTCCCTCGTGCGCGATATGAAATCCCGCTTGCCCGATATGGCCGCCGTAGATATCGGATCGGACGTGGTCAACCTTCTCTCGGGCACTCTGCCCACGGGGGACGGCGCGTGCATCATTTGCGGTACGGGGAGCGCCTGCTTCCTCCGCCGCGGCGACAAGCTCATCCGCATCGGCGGTTGGGGCTACCTGCTGGATAGCGCGGGCAGCGGCTATGACATCGGACGGCAGGCGTTGGAGGCGGTTCTCCGCGCCCATGACCGCCGAGATCCCGACACCATGCTCACCGACCTGCTCTCAGAGAAGCTCGGTGGTGAGGTGCATACCAAGCTTTCCGAAATCTACGAAAAGGGCAAGCCCTATATCGCCTCCTGCGCCCCTGCCGTATTTGAGGCGGCCTCAAAGAAGGACGCCACGGCGCAGGCCATTCTCATGCGTAACGCAAGCGCGCTCGCCGAGTACGTTGAGGCGGCGTGGCTGTGGCTATGCGAGGGCAGGGACGTGACGCCCACCTCCATTCCCGTCGTCATGGGCGGCGGCATCAGCCAGCACGAAGCGCCTATGTGGAGCGACCTCGTGGCCTCTATGGTGGATGAGGATGTGCCTGCCCGGGTGCAAACCACCGAAACCCCTATGGTATGGGGCGCGATCGTGGAGGCCGTCAAGCTGGATGCCTCCTGCGCCGCCGCGGACTTTGACGCTCTGCGCGAGCAGTATCTTGCCACCCGTCCCTGACGGGATACGGCTTACATACCCCCTTGAATAAAAGAAAGGTTTTACCCTATGTTTGTTTCTACCCCTGATTCATCTGCGCGCGCCATCCGCGCCATGTTCCGATATACCCTGCTGGTTGTCGCCTTGGGATTTGGAATCTGCTCCCTCGTGCTGTCCCCCGTGTATCAGATCGCGGAGTCCAACGTCCTCTATCGCGAGGAGTGGTGGTGCTACGTGCTGTATTATCTGACGCAGGAGGGCCTTATCGACCTTGCCGTGTTTACGCTGGCGTATCCCGCTACCATATACGCCATCTGGGTGGGCGGACTTAAGGGCGCGCGGAGTGTACCCATTCTGTACGCATCCCTGACCGTTGCGAAGTTTGCGGCGAACTTTATGGTTACCTGCATTACGTTCGGCAGTGTTCCGTCCTTTTCGGTGTTCCTCGAGGAGGATTTGCCCATCATCGGCTCGTCCCTCTTGCTTGAACTGGCGCAGTTTGGTCTGGTGGTGCTGTTTATCACCCTGACTCGCCGCGCCTACCGACGGCGCGAGATGCACCTGACGGCCGAGGCTCTTTTGCGCCAGGGCGCAGACGGGCCTGTCAACAACACCCCCGTTTTTCCCATTACCCGCCTCGTGTCCTTTCGCAATCCCGTCCAGTGCGCCGCTCTTCTTTCGTCGGTTCTTCTGCTTGTGGGCCGTGTGCTGATGCACCTGATTTATCAGATGACTCTGATCGTGTATAACGGCTCGTGGGACGGCCCCACCGTGCTGGCGCTGGATCTTCTGTCCGACGCTGTGCTCTCGGTGTGTATCTACTTTGTCATGATTCTCCTTTTGGGACAGTTCGACCGCCGCCGTGCCCTTCGGGAGACTACGGATCAGTAAATGAAAATAAGGGGTATTGTGCCCGCGGCACGACACCCCTTATTCACTATCGAATCATATCGCGCAGCTGCGTCCACTCCTCCCGACCGACTACCCCTGTCAGAATGAGCAGAAGGAGGTAGAGAGCGGCGCAAGCCGTTATGTGAAGAACCATATCGCGCACTCCGCCGATGGGTAAGTGCCCCCACTCGCTCACCAGCCGGAATAGGCAGGTCGCCCCCACTACGCAGGCAAGCGGCCCGAACACCTGCTTCCACAGCCGTATTTTCATGCCGCTGATGGGGAGCATCCGCGCGAGCGACAGGGTGGTGTTCAGCGTTTCGGTCACGTAAATGGTGACGACGTACCCCCACAGCCCCATCCGTGGGAGCAAAAGCCATACCAGTATCACCGACGACAGCGCATCCGCAATATTGACGTTCATGGAATACACCTGCTCACCCATGCCCTTGAGCACGGCATCCACCGAGCTGTCCACGTACATGATGGGTATGAGCGGCGCGAGACAGCGAATATACATCCCCGCCTCCCGACTGTGGTAGATCGCCTCCCCCAACTCGTAGGCGTAGCAGGACATGATCCCCGCCACCCCAAAGGAAAAGATCAAAGCGGGAGTGACGATTTTGTAGGCGATCCGCGCTACCCGTTCTCGGTCTCCCCGCGCACTCGACTCGGCAACCTCGGGCACGAGCAGCCCCGAAAAGGAAGAAATGAACGCCGAGGGGAACAACACCACGGGGAGCACCATGCTATGAAGTACACCGTAGGAGGCCAGCGCCTCCGCCCAGCTTGCCCCACTTTGCTTTAGCCCGCGCGGGATCAGCGCGTGTTGCAGAGTAACCAGCCCCGACCGCAGGCAAGCGCTGAGTGTTACGGGTACCGTGATGCCAAGCAACCGCCGTGTCAGATGTTCCTCGGCGGGCAGTTCGGGCGAATTCTTCCCGCGAACCGAATGCCGCCGTTTGTCGGCAAGATAGGCGAGAACCGTCAGAAGAACACCCGCCACCTCGGAAAGTGCTCCGCCTAACACCAGCGCGAGGCAGGTCATCTCCACCCCGTCGGGGAGCCAGCGTGTCAGCAGATAAGAGCAAAAGCCGATTCGCAGGAATTGAACGCCGATGTTCACTGCCGACACCTTTGCCACCCGCCGCACCGCCGTAAAGTACCCTCCGAGGCAGGATGACACAGCCAGCGGCGGCAGAGTCATTGCCAAGGCACGCAGGGAGAGCACGGTACGCCCGTCCCCCAGCCACACCGTGCCGATCACGGGCGCGCCGAAAAACAGAAGGATCGCCGCCCCGCTACTGCAAATCAGACTGTAAACCATGCACCGCGAAAGCACGCGTCGGATCGCTTGACGGCACGCCGCCCCCTCTACCGTTGCCTCCCGATCGGGATTTTGCCCCGCGGGACAGTAGGCCCCCATCGCCTCGGCCACCAGCCGTGTTGATCCGAGATTGACGCCCGCACACCCCAACGTCAAGGCCAATCCGTACACGCCAAAAAGCAGGGAATACAGCCCCATGACCTCGCCCCCCGCGCGGTTGGAGAGATACACGTTGAAGGACATGCCCACCGTCCGCATGAACAGATTGACGCCGATGAGCAACAGAGCGTTGCAGGCAAACCGCCGCGCGGCGGTGCGAGGAGGAGATCTTCGTATGGTTGAGGTCACGTTGCGCTCCTTTTTTGGTTCGTTTTTATTCATTACCATATCAAAATCTATGCAAAAACCGTAAGAAACATACGTACAGAAAGGATATCCTATGAAACATACCGTCCTCTGCGGCATTGACCGCGCAAACGAGCTGAAGTCTCTTATCGCGGGCAAAAAGACCGCCCTGCTCACCGCCGCTTCGGGTGTCAACAAACGTGGTGTGCCTACATATTCTGTAATAGCCGAAATGAGTGAGCTTGCCTATATCTTCGCCCCCGAGCACGGACTCAATTCGGCCATGCAGGACGGCAGCTTTGGCGAGAACGATGGTGTCGTTCACCCCGACAGCGGTGCGCGTCTGTTCAACCTGACATCCAAGGGGCACCCTCGCCTTGCCGAGCTGGTGGCTGAGGTGGATATCGCCGTCTACGATATTCAGGATGTGGGCGCACGCTTCTATACCTACCTTTGCAACCTCACTCAAATGATGCGCGCCTGTGCCGAGGTCGGTACCCCCGTGCTGGTGCTGGATCGTCCCAACCCGCTGGGGGGTGAGATCGTAGAGGGTCTGATTCTCGACGAGAGCCGCCATTCCTCCTTTATCGGCGAGTACGCCATCCCCACCCGCTACGGCCTTACCATCGGTGAATACGCCCGCTACGTCAATGAGGAGAAGGGAATCGGCTGTGATCTTACCGTTCTGGAGTGCGTCGGCTGGAAACGCAGTATGTACTATGACGAAACCGATTTGCTCTGGGTTAATCCCTCGCCCAACATCCCCTCGGTGGACTCGGCCATCAATTACATCGGCGGATGCGTGTACGAGTCGACCAATCTGTCCGAGGGACGCGGCACCACTCGCCCCTTCGATTGGCTGGGCGCGCCCTTCGTGGATGCCGACCGCCTGCTCGCCGAGATGAACGCCCTGCGCCTGCCCGGTGTGATCTTCCGCAAGCTCTGCTTTACCCCTATGTTCAATAAGCACTCGGGCGCGGTGTGTAACGGCGTGGAGCTGCACATCACCAATCGGGATACGTATCGCCCCTTTGAGACCATGCTGCACATGTTCCGCCATTTCAAAACCTACCCCGAGTTTGAGATCAAGCGCGACGGTCTGGCCCTGCGCGTGGGGCAGGATGTGCTGGCAGACGATTTCGATCCCGCCGAGGTGGCAAAGAAGGCCGAGGAGTGTCTGGCCGCCTACTGTGCAAATGTTAGAAAATATCACCTGTACGACTGAAAAATTCGTCAATAGGGCAAAATTGCCGAAAAGCAAAAAAAGCTCTTGACAACCAGGCCGACATGCTATATTATATTACGTAGCAATTTCGGCGGGAAACCGCGCGAATGATCAATCCCATGCATAAGGAGATACAGATAATGAGCGTATATGCTTGCGAGCTGTGCGGCTACGAGTACCATCCCCGCCACGGCGATCCCGAAAGCGGTGTGGCTGAGGGAACGGATTTCGAAGACCTGCCCGCTGATTGGGTGTGCCCCCTGTGCGGCGCGTCCAAGGAGGATTTTGAGATGGTCAGCGGAACGGACGAATCCAACGAGATCTGAGCCGTCATTTATCAAAAGCCAATCGCAAAGAGAGCCGATGCCGCGCAAAGCCGCGCGCATCGGCTTTTGTGCGCCCTGAAGGTGATTTTCAAATTTGGATTTGTCGAGCAGGGGTTTCACCCCTGCACCCCACCAGAACCCTTTTTGCAAAAAGGGTTCTGGACTCCCAAAAACCTTAAAAAACATATATTTCAAAACGCTTTTTTAAATATATTTTTGAAGGTTCT
>CAJGEA010000109.1 GCA_904502015.1 uncultured Clostridia bacterium
CGTAGTGCCGAGTTGTCGGCAAGCGTGCCGACCAACTCGGATGGTCATAGAAGGCCTGCTGAGGGTAGGGGTTTTAAAGACGGTTGGTTTGTCTTAATTTGGCTTATCCCGAAAGGGGAATTTTGAGTTCCTTCGCTCAGTGCAAACACCTTCCCACCTCGCGCCTTCTCTGCGCGACCGAGTTGGTCGACAGCCGTCGACAACTCGGCACTACGGAAACAGATGTGTATGGCGCGCAATCATCGTGGCGAAGCCACGGCGCGCACCATCAAGGGAAGGGATTTTCAAGGGAAACCGTAGGTTTCTCCTTGAACGGCGCCTCTTTGGTACTTTCTCCCGCTGGTGGGAGAAAGTACGAAAAGAACAATAACCAATTTATTTTAAACAGACCGATAAATCCAAATTTGAAAATATCAGCCGTTTTGTTTGGTATAGTCTGAAAAAGCACTTGCAATTCGGCGCGAAACATGGTATGATAGTAGGCAACGGACACGGGTTTACAAAACCCATCAGGAGGAATTATGCAACTGAATATGAACGATCTTCCCTATCAGGCCATCAGCCTGCCCGAGGAAGTCAAAATGTATCACTACGCGGGAGATTTCGAGGGCGAGATCGCCTGCATCGACCGCTGGCTTTGCCGCGATATTCCCCATTGTCTGCGCAAGCGCCTGGAGATCCAGCGTCTGTTCGCCGAGCAGCTGGTCGACGACTATCCCCTCACCCGCGCCGACGTGGTGCGCGGTATGCAGGAGCGCTATCCGCTGGCTACCGAGGAAACGCTGGACACCTTCATTGCCTCGGGTAACGTGGACTACATTCTCAAGGGTGGCGAAATGCGTTTTCAGCACAAGGCCATTTCCAACATTTTTATCACCCATTCCACCGAACTTGAGCGGCTCTCCAACCCCGATTACGTGAACGCGACGGCATCCACCTCGGGACATGAAAACATTGAGATCATGCAGCGCCAGGGCGGCCGCACCTTCCGTTTTGAAGTCGAGCAATGGATGAAGCTGGAGCCTCACGCTGAGCGCGAGGGTGAGCTTCTGCGGATCTGGTTCCCTTTCCCCGCAACCTCGCTGTCCCAGCCCGTTGAGGAGGCAAGAATTATCAGCTCGTCCCATCCCGTGACGATCACGGGTGACGTTCACCGCACCGCGTTCATGGAGGTTCCCTGTGAGGCGGGCGCGACCTACTCGGTGCGCTTCACCTTCGTCAACCGCGCGCCTTGTGTCAAACTCGACTACGACCTTGCGGCGACCCACGAGGTAGGCGAGGGACTGACCCCCGAGCAGCTTTCCTACTACACGAGCGAGCAGTACCCTCACATTCGATTCACGCCCTTCATCAACGCGCTGGCAGACGAGATCCGCGGGGAGGAAACCAATCCCCTGCGCCTCGCGCGCCGTGTGTACGACTACATCTGTACCCACGTGCGCTACTCCTATGTGCGGGACTATCTCATCATTGAGAATATTCCCGAATTCGTGCTGACCAACGGCTACGGTGACTGCGGCACCATGAGTCTGGCGTTCATTACTCTTTGCCGCGCTATGGGCATTCCCGCCAAGTGGCAATCGGGCAGCAACTGCCGCATGGACGCCTGCGGAAGCCACGACTGGGCGATGTTCTACGTCGCGCCCTACGGCTGGCTGTACTGCGACCCTTCGTTTGGCGAGGGGGCGTACCGCAACGGCAACGAGGTGCGCCGCGAGCATTATTTCGGCAATCTCGATCCCTTCCGTCTGGCGGCGTGCGACGAGTTCCAACAGCCCCTGACACCCGACAAAAAGCTCTGCCGTATGGATCCCTACGACAACCAAAACGTGGAAGCCGAGTACGCCGACGGCAAGCGCAACATTTTCTTCGGTGACGAGCATCACGGCCGCCGCGTGCTTTCCGCTGTGGAATTGCCTTGGCGAGAGGAGGAATAATCCAACATGGCAAACGAAAATCGAGCCATCAACCGCCGCGTGCGCATTTGCATGAAATCCGAGCGGTATGAAGTGGCCGCATCCCTTTTTGACGCGGTATACGGCAATCCGCACGAGGCGCAGGACTACGAGCCCGAGCCTCTGTCCCCCGAGGACGAGCTCATGATGGGCATTCTGTCCGACGAAGGGAGCGAATCGGGCTACTTCGTCAAGCCCGCCGACCCTGCCGTACTGCGCGCCAAGCAAACGGGCGAGGAGACTGATGCCATTGAGAACATTGAAATCTACACCGAAGGAATCATGACCTTGATCCCCGACGGCGAGGAATACACCGTCGCCGTCCTCTACGAGGAGTCCGAGCTGACGGGCATGGAGGGCGCGACCTCCACCGTGACCTACCGCACCGACGATCGGGGGCTGGTCACCATGATCCGCTCGGGCTCGGTCAGCACCGCGCTGACCTTCCGCGCACATCACCGCGCCATTTGCACCTATGACACCCCCTATATGCCCTTCCAGATCGGCATTCACGCCTTGGTGGTGGATAACCGTCTGGACGAGGACGGGGTGCTGGTGCTGGACTACATCGTCGAGATCCGTGGGGCAAAGGCCGAGCGCTGCCGCATGGAAATGACGGTTCATACCGACGATTGATTGTAGCCGAGGAGGGTTTCCCTTCCTCGGCTTTTTCTTGATACACGGAGGGGTAAATTGGGGTTTATCGGGATATTTGAAATTTCGATTGTAGGGGCGATCTGTGATCGCCCGCGGGCGCACACAGTGCGCCCCTACCATGGGTTGTTATAAACCGTTCGATAAATCCAAATTTGAAGGTTATCAACCATTGGTGTCACAAATTACCATTAAAAATCCAGATCCTCTGCCGAGAAGCGTCTTTGCGCCTCGGTTTTTTTCTCGCTTGGAGTGGGCGTCCACGCGTCCTCCCCGTCGGCTGCGGAGGCAGGCTCTGTAGGTACGGTCTGTCCCACGACGTGGGCAAAATCCGCCTCGGGGTTCTGCATGAGGATGTTGAGCACCGTCATATAGTCGCGGAGCATTTCGCGGGGGGTGATCATGCTGTCCGCGCCCGCGCGGGAGAGGCAGATGCGCAAAAATTCGATTTGCTCCTCGTCGGTAATACGCGCCTCCCATTGATAGTAGGTGGCGTACAAACGGGTGATGCGGCGGATCAGCGCCAGCAGCTCGTCATCCGACAAGCGGCGCAGGCGGATGACGGGGCCGATGAGGTTCTTAAATCCCTCAAGGGCGTAGCGGCTGTCGCACAGGCGTGAGCGCAATGCCTCATAACTGAACAGTCCCCGTCGGGGATCTTCGAGGAATTGCGGCGTACCTCCGAAAACGATGCCCAGCCCCGGGGCGCGCCCCTGGAGGGTATCGTTGAACATGGCAAGGATTTTCTCGTAGTTGTTCTCACGGCTGACGCGGTGGGTGATCTTATAGAGGTTGACGCACTCGTCAATGAACACCACGAGTCCGCGGTACCCCATGCGGCGGACGAGGGACGCCCAGAGCTTGAGGAAATCGTACCAGTTATCGTCGTCAATGATGACCGACACAGCAAAGCCGAGATCGCGGCGCGCCTCGGTCTTGGTGGCGTACTCGCCGCGCAACCACCGCAGACAGGCCGACATGCGCTCACGCGCCGCCTCGCCGTCCTCCATGTAGGCACGGTAGTAGGCGGTCACCACGCGGGCAAAATCAAAGCCGCCCACGAGAAATTCCAGCTCACGCATGGCATCCCCGATCTTGCGACCGAGCAGCTCGTCAAAGCGGGGATTTTCGGCGGACACGCCTTCGCGGATGAGCTCATCCTGCATCTGACCGATCCAGCGAGCAATGAGCTTGGGGAGCGCGCCGCCGTCGGGAGATGCCTTGGAGGCAAGGTTCTTCATCAGCTCACGGTAGGTGGCGACACCTGAGCCGCCACTTCCGTACAGACGGCGCTCGGGGGACAGGTCGGCGTCGGCGGTGATGAAGTCGCGCTCCAGCGCGTAGCCTCGGATGAGTTGAATCAGAAAGCTCTTACCGCTTCCGTAGCGGCCGATGAGGAAGCGCATAGCGCCTCCGCCCGCGTCGATCTGCTCAAGATCCGAGAGGAGCGCGGTGATCTCATCCTGCCGTCCGATAGCGATATAGGGCGCGCCCGCGCGGGGCACGACGCCTGCCGACACCGAGGAGAGCAGCGAGCCCAGCACGCGGCGGGGGACATTCACATCGGGAGCGGCGGGACGATTCGTAACAATATCCATATCAATCTCCTATTCTGCGCCGATCAGCGCAATCACTTGGTCACGGTAATCTTCAATAACGCGATACACGCCGCCGTCCTCTTCCAGAATCATATCGTAAATCTCCACCTCGGCCGTGATCGTGTTGATGGCATCGGCAATGGCATCGGGCATTTTGCGGATACGAGCGGCGAAGGAGCGTTGCCCTGCCCCGTCGCCCGCGAGAGCCAGACCGACAAACTCGACAAGCTCACCGAGCGCATCGGCAAGGGGGCTTTTGTGGGGCTTGGTCACAGGCGCGGGCACGGTGACGGGCTCGGGCTCGGGAGTGGGCGTAGAATCGGCAACGGGAGCGGTACACGTTACCGTTCCCTCCTCACTGCCAAACGCCTCGGTCAAAATACGGGTAGTCTCCCACGAGGCCGCCTCAATGGCATCCGCACCGCCGAGGGACAGCTCTCCCTTCGGCAGATCGTAGAGCGCCTCGTAGGCAGGGCGGGGCTCGTTTTTATGGGACGCGGACATACCCCCGCGAGCGGGCGCGAGAGGAGCAAGATAGGCATCCAGCGCGTCGCGCAGCTCTATCGGAAGCGACATGGTACTGAGGCGGGAGCGCACTCCGATCCACGAGCGCAAACGGTTTTCGATATGCTTGACCATATCCCCCATAAGAAATCGCAGCTCATGAGAGCGGGAGAAGGAGGTATAGGTCACCTCGATCTTGCGCTTATTGCGGTAGGAGCATAGTGCGCCCATAAAAGCATCGCGGGTGGTGGTGGAGGGGAGCATGGTGATGGCAGGCTTCCTACCCTCCTCTCCGAGAAGCAACGGAATCATAGCAGACACGGCCGCGGGGATGGTGCTGTCAAACAATTCCCGATGCTCGCCCGCGGCAAACTTGCTCTTTCGGTAGTCGTACTGACAGCAATGGGTCAGGAGCAACCGCGCCGTACCCAAGGCACCCTCACCATTCATCGCGGCGGTCAGGTAAAACTCCTTCAGGCGACTGACCTCTACGATGTCATCCAGCGCGGGGGCGAGGATGGCATAAGGGGCCGGAAGATGGTGAACAAGACAATAATCGCACAGCCACTCGCACATATAGTGGTCAAGCTGTCTGTGGACACCGCGGTATGCGATCCACGTCCGCGCCATGAGGTCACGGCGACCGACCGCCTGCGCGGCGTCCTCCACAGGGAGATTCATCAGCTCAAACATATAGAGCAGGACGTAAGCGTAATCGGTATTCGGGTAGTTCCCGTGCCGCACATGATCCCGCCACACGAGATACCAATCGAGCTGGCGGCGGTTCATCTGGGCATACTGGGGAAAATAGGAGAAAAAGGGCTCGCGGCGCGCCTCGTCGGGCGGTTGCATGGCGGCAATGCGCCCCGCATCCTCCGAGAACTGATCGAAATAGCGGTAGTTGGATCGCCACGCAATCACCCTGACACGGTGGAGGAGTGGCGTACGGGGCTCGTATTCGTCACAAGCGGGTTCGTCGGCCTCGTCGGCGGTATGGGGAGGGACATAGTGAGTCGCCGAGAGTGCCGATGGGGAAACCTGCGCGGGGGACGGTGCGGATGCCCCTCGGGGCGCAAGCTCCACCTCCACGGCGGTGGGCGTAGGTCGCGGGCGCGGCGCGGGACGGCGCACGCTTTTCTCGGGCAGAAGGCGCTCCACGTCCCAGAAATCGTCCAGCTCGCGGTTGCGCTGATTCTGATTGTTTGGGCTTTTCGTGTTTTTGGGGTCGCTCACGGTGCCACCTCCTTTCAAAAAGTAATGTATGTATTCATCCGTGTATTAAATTGCTGTTTATCGCTCTGTTGAGAGCCGCCCAGCCAAGGAATGTGGGGGATGGGGCAAAGAAAACCTGAAACGCACGGCAACTTTCTCAGGGGAAGGGGGAGAGAAACTTCGGCGTTTGAGATGGTTCTCTCCCTCTTCCCCGAGATAAAGGCAGGGGTAAGAAAACCTGTATTACGTAAAGATTTTTTGCTATTGCTGATTTTCTTGCGGCTACCGCCGCGCGTCAGAGGGCGTTCCCCCCTCCGACACCGCCCCCCTGGGCGTTTTCGTGTCGGGGGCTTCGCCCCCGACACCCCTAAGCCAAAGCCGCACCGCAGGTGCCGACAAATCCAAATTTGAATGTCGCATAAATCATGATTTTTTCGTACCCGGATGTATAGAAGAACCTGCAGGCGGGCATACTGCACGCATCAAACG
>CAJGEA010000110.1 GCA_904502015.1 uncultured Clostridia bacterium
CGCGTGCCAACCATCCCCGAGCCAAAGCCCCACCGCAGGTGGCCGACAAATCCAAATTTGAAAAACACTTCCATTGAATAATTCTCACTCCATTAAATAATTCTCATTTTCCTCTTGCGAAATTGCGGGAAATATGCTACAATAAATTTATCTATACAAACCGAAATTGCGAGGATGCGACCATGCCCGAAAAAAAGATACAGCTCCCGCCCCAGTCCGCCTTTCTGCCCATCAATCGGGCCGACATGGAGGCGCGCGGCTGGGATCGCCCCGACTTCGTATACGTCACGGGAGATGCCTACGTGGATCACCCGTCCTTTGGCGTGTCCATCATCTCCCGCGTGCTGGAGGCCGAGGGCTTCCGCATCGCCATTCTCTCCCAGCCTGACTACAAGAGCGCCGATGCCTTCCGCGAGTTCGGCAAGCCCCGACTTGGATTCCTCGTAACCGCGGGCAACATCGACTCCATGGTGGCGCACTACACCGCCGCCAAGCGCCGCCGCACCTACGACTACTACTCGGCGGGCGGCAAGATGGGCAACCGCCCCGACCGCGCCACCATCGTCTACTGCAACCGCATCCGCGAGGCGTACGGCGACGTGCCCATCATCATCGGCGGTCTGGAGGCATCACTGCGCCGCTTCGCCCACTACGACTACTGGGACGACAAGGTGCGCCGCTCCATTCTGGTGGACAGCCGCGCCGATCTTCTGACCTACGGCATGGGTGAGAACATCCTGCGCCGCGTGGCCAAGCTCCTCGACCGCGGCATTCCGATCCGTAAGATCCGCGACGTGCGGGGAACGGTGTATCTCGCAAAACCCGAGGACGCCGTTCACTTCCCCGTCGCCGCAACCTTTGATTATAATGAACTGAAGACCGACAAGCGCCGATACGCCGAGGCCTTCGGCGTGCAGTACAAGAACCAGGACGCCATCGGCGGCAAGGCCATCTGCGAGCTGTACGACGGCAAGATGCTGGTGCAGAATCCCCCCATGCCCCCGCTGGAGCGCGAGGAGCTGGACGCGGTCTACGCCCTGCCCTACACCCGCGCCTACCACCCCTCCTACGAGGCGGACGGCGGTGTTCCCGGTGTCGAGGAGGTGCGCTTCTCGGTAACGCACAACCGCGGCTGCTTTGGCGCGTGCAACTTCTGTGCCCTCGCCTTCCATCAGGGGCGCACGGTGCGCTCACGCAGTATCGAATCGGTGGTAGCCGAGGCCAAGCAGATCACCGAGATGCCCGACTTTAAGGGCTACATTCACGACGTGGGCGGCCCGACGGCGAACTTCCGCTACCCCGCCTGCAAAAAGCAGTTGGAGCACGGCGTTTGCGCCAACCGCAAGTGTCTCGCCCCCACCCCCTGCCCCAATCTCATTGCCGACCACTCGGAGTACGTCGAGCTGCTCCGCGCTGTGGAGTCCCTGCCCCGCGTCAAGAAGGTCTTTATCCGTTCGGGCATTCGTTTTGACTACCTGCTGGCCGACCCTGACGACGCCTTCTTCCGCAAGCTGGTGCGTGACCACGTTTCGGGTCAGCTCAAGGTCGCGCCCGAGCACTGCGCATCTCCCGTGCTCGCCTGCATGGGCAAGCCCGATTTTTCGGTCTACGAAAAGTTCCGCCGCAAGTACTTTAGTCTCTGCGAGGAATGCGGCAAGGAGCAATACCTCGTACCCTACCTGATGTCCAGCCATCCCGGCTCGACGCTGGAGGAGGCGATCGAATTGGCTCTCTGCCTCAAGCGCGACCACTACGCCCCCGAGCAGGTGCAGGACTACTACCCCACCCCCGGCACCGCCTCCACCGTGATGTTCTACACCGGCATCAATCCCCTGACCATGAAGCGCGTTCACGTGGTGACCGACTACCACGAAAAGCTCCTGCAGCGCGCGCTTCTGCAATACAATCGACCCGAGAGCACCGAGCTCGTGCGCGAGGCGCTCTGCAAGGCCCACCGCGAGGATCTGATCGGCTTTGGCCCCGAGTGTCTGGTTCGCCCCGCCGCCCCCGATCGAGGGAAGGCGAACCGCCCCCCAAGGGGAATCCCGAGGGATGTCGGCGCGCGCGACCGTTCCGCGCGGAGCGCGGAACGCGACCGCCCCTCCGCAGGATCGCAAAAGAACGCGAGGTCACAAGCCTCCCGCAAGCCCTCCCGCGGCGGAAAGCCTGCATCGGGCGGTCATACCGCGGGCGGCGGAGCCGCCCGCGGGCGCGCGCCGACCGCACCCGCCACCAAAAAGCCCGCCTCCCAAAAGCGGGGCGGCAAGGGACGGTGATCCCACATGGCTATGAATATACTAAAGGAAGCGGATTTCCGCAAATCCCTGAAGTCGAACCCCGTCGGCGGTTTTCTCTTCTTCGGCGAGGAGGACTACATGAAGTCCGCCGCCCTGCGCCTGGCGCGCGCCTCGGTCACCGAGGCCGAGCCCACCCTGGCCTGCTTCAACGATATCCGTCTGGACGGCACCGATTTCACCCCCGCCGCCCTGCTCGATGCCATGACTACCCCGCCGATGGGCGCAGAGCGCAAGATCATATCGGTCACGGGGCTGAATTTTAACACCCTCCGCACGGCCGAGTTGGACAATCTGTGCGACACCCTCGCCACCCTGACCGACTACCCCCATAACCTCGTCATTCTCTCCTCCGCCGCCGACTGTCTGGACGCAGGCAACCTTCCGAAACGTCCCTCGGATCTGCTCACCGCCCTCTCGGAGCTCGTCACCCCCGTCTACTTTGAGCGCAATACCCCCGCGAAGCTCGCGGGCTGGGTACAAAAGCACTTTGCCCACGGCGGCGTGCAGGCCTCCCCCGCTCTCTGCCAGTTCATCATAGGCTACTGCGGACGCAATATGTTCACTCTCGCGGGTGAGATCGACAAGGTCGCCTGCTACGTCTGCGCCCACGGCCGCACCGAGGCCACCGAGGCCGACGTGCGCACCGCCGCCATCCCCGCGATGGAGCACGACGCATTTGCCTTCGCCAACGCCATCACCGAGCGCCGACGCGCCGACGCGCTGGACATTTTGCGTGAGCTCAAATTCCGCCGCGTTGAGCCCCTGTATATCCTATCCGAGGTGTCCCGCGTGATCTGTGACCTCGCCGCCGTGCGCGCCATGGCCGACGGGGGCAGTACCGCCGCCGAAATCGCCTCCGCCCTGAAAATGCACGAGTACCGCGCGGGGCTCTACCTACGTCAGGCCCGCTCCGCCGATCCCGCCCACCTGCACGCCGCGCTGGAGGCCTGCGCCGCCGCTGACCGCACCCTCAAGCGCTCGGCGGGCGACGGCTACGGCGTGATTGAAAAGCTCATCTGCAAGCTCTGACCCACCGCCTCTCCCCCATTTTTTACTAAAGGAGAACCCTCATGCTGCATCACGACACCATCCTTGAAATTGCCTCCCACTTTGATCTGGGCGGCACGCCTGTCGCCGTCAAGGAGCTGACTGCGGGCAATATCAACATCACCTACCGCCTGGACATGGGCGCCGAGGCCGATGCCCCCCGCTACGTCCTCCAGCGCATCAACACCGGCGCGTTCCGCGATCCCGATTCCCTCATGGAGAACGTCCGCCGCGTGACGGCGCATATCCGCGCGGGGCTGGAAACCGAGGGCGTGGACACCGAGCGCCGCGTGCTTCACTTCGTGACCGCCGAGAACGGCACCCTGCTCTACACCGCCCCCGCGGGCACGGCGGGCGAGGGTGCGTGGCGCGCCTATCGCTACGTGGACGACGTAACCGCCTACGACCGCATCGAGCATCCGAGCACGCTCTACGAGGCAGGCCGCGGCTTTGGCGAGTTCCAGACCCGCCTTGCCGACTTCCCCGCCGAGGTGCTGAGCGAGACCATTCCCCACTTCCATGACACCCCCTACCGCTACGACACCTTCTGCCGCTCGGTGGAGGCCGACCGCGCGGGACGCGCCGCCGAGGTGACCGAGGAGATCGCCTTTATCAACAGCCGTCGCGAGCTGATGCGGAGCATCGTAGACCGCCTCGCCACGGGCGAGCTCCCCCTGCGCGTCACCCACAACGATACCAAGGTCAACAACGTCCTGATCGACAACCAAACGGGACGCGCTCTCTGCGTCATTGACCTCGACACCGTCATGCCCGGCTCCTCCCTCTACGATTACGGTGATGCCGTCCGCTTCGGCGCTTGCACCGCCGCCGAGGACGAGGAGGATCTCTCCAAGATCGACTTTGACATGACTCTCTTTGAGGCCTTCACCCGCGGATTCGTGGAAATGACGGCGACCAACCTCACCCGCGACGAGCTGCTCCTCCTCCCCCTCGGTGCACTTGTGCTGACCTGCGAACTCGCCATGCGGTTCCTCACCGACTATTTGGACGGCGACGTGTACTTCAAGACCCGCTGCCCCGCCCACAACCTCGTCCGTACCCGCGCCCAGATGCAGCTCCTGTGCAAAATGGAGGAAAAATACGACGCCATGTGCGCCTTCGTCGCCTCCCTCGTGGACGGCGGCGACGCTTCGTAACTCCACCGCCACATCAGAAAGGACGTACATACCATGATTCGTTTTGGAACAGGCGGCTGGCGTGCCGTCATCGGCTCGGACTTCATCGAGCAGAACATCCGCCTTGTGGCCGAGGGCATTTGCTCCCTCATGCGCGAGGAGGATCGTGCCGACAAGCCCATCATCATCGGCTATGACCACCGCTTCCTCTCGGACACCGCCGCCCGCTGGATGGCCGAGGTGTTCGCCGCCCACGGCATTCGCGTGTGGTTCATGAACCGCTCCGCCCCCACCCCCCTCGTCATGCACACCGTGCTACGCCAGCAGCTCCACTACGGCGTGGAGATCACGGCGAGCCACAACCCCGCCGCCTACAACGGCATCAAGCTCATCGTAGAGGAGGGACGCGACGCCCCCGTGGAGGTCACCGCCCGTTTGGAGGCCCTCATCGACGCACGCGAGCAGGATGCAACGCCCATCCCCTCCCTCCCCTTCGACGAGGCTTGCGAAATGGGGCTGATCACCTACCGTAAGAACCCCTTCAACGAGTTTATTGACGACATTCTGGACGTGCTGGACGTGGCATCCATCCGCAACCACGGTGCGCGCGTTCTGTTCGACCCCATGTACGGCTCGGGCACGTATCCCCTGATGGTCATTCTGTCCACCGCGCGTTGCACCGTGGACATGATCCACAACACCCGCGACGCCCACTTCGGCGGCTATCTCCCCGCCCCCTCGTCCCGCAGTCTGTCCGAGCTCAAAAACCGCGTAGTCACGGGCGGCTACGAGCTGGGCATCGCCTTTGACGGCGACGGCGACCGCCTCGGCATCATTGACCACAACGGCCGCTATATCAACGCCAACGAGGTGCTGGTGCTGCTCTACTGGTACCTGCACGAGATCAAGGGCTGGCGCGGCCCCGTAGTTCGCAACCTTGCCACCACCCACATGCTGGACGTCATGGCTGCCGATTTTGGCGAAGCGTGCTACGAGGTGCCCGTGGGCTTTAAGTACATATCCTCCAAGATCGACGAGGTGGACGCCATTCTCGGCGGCGAGTCCTCGGGCGGTCTGACCGTGCGCGGTCACATCCACGGCAAAGACTCCATCTACGCCGCTTCTCTGTTCGTGGAAATGCTGTCGGCGGTGGAAAAATCCCCCTCGGATATCATGGACGAGCTGGAGTGCAAGTACGGTAAATTCATTCTCGTAGAGGATAACATCACCTTCACCGAGGCTCAGCGTACGGGCGTTCACCGCACCATTTTCGAGGACAAGAAGCTCCCCTTCTTCGACCGTCCCATCACCCACGTGAGCTACGAGGACGGCTGCAAGGTCTACTTCGCCGACAACAGCTTCGTCATCTGCCGCTTCTCGGGCACCGAGCCCCTGCTCCGCATCTTCGCCGAGGCCACCACCGCCGAACAAGCCCAGGGCTACATCGAGGCCTTCCGCGATCTTCTGGCATTGAACTAAATCGGGGGCCTTGCCCCACACCCCACTCAAGGTGCTTTTCCTCGGAAAAGCACCTTGAGTTTTTGTAAATTACCCTTCCCAAAGGGATTTCAAATTTGGATGTAACTATTCAGCCGACGTTCAAATTTGGATTGTGCCTGCGGCACAGCTTTGGCTCGGGGTTGGGTATCGCGCGCCTGACATTTCACCCGAGGGCAAAGTGGTTTTCAAATTTGGATTTGTTGGGCACCTGCGGCACAGCTTTGGCTCGGGGATGGTTGCCACGCGCCGACCATCTTCCCCGAGGGAAAAGTGGTTTTCAAATTTGGATTTATCGAACGGTTTATAACAACCCATGGTAGGGGCGCACTGTGTGCGCCCGCGGGCGTTCAAAGAACGCCCCTACACCCTTAAACCAAAGAATATCTATACCCGATAAGGAATATTGC
>CAJGEA010000111.1 GCA_904502015.1 uncultured Clostridia bacterium
CTACTTCCTCGTGGAGTGTGCCGAGGATATTACGCCCTACACCGATAATCTGTGGATGAACCTCTACATCGACTGCGACCGGACGAAGCAGGGCTGGAACACCTTTGATTTCGTGGTGGGAAAGACCGCAGGCACCGACAAAACGCTGGTGCTGGAGCGCTTCACCGCCGACAACGAGTATGCCAAGACCGAAAAGGTGGCTGACGTCGAGTACACGGTGGACGGCCGCTACATGACGGTCAAGATCGCCAAGGCGGATCTGGGCATCACGGATGCCTACACCGTCAATTTCGCGTGGACGGACAACGTGCATGACGAGGGCGACTACACCGCGTTCAGCGGCGACATCATGGACTTCTACATCTCGGGCGACGTCGCGCCCGGCGGCCGCTTCAAGTTCAGCTACGTGGTGGCAGGGGACGATACCACCGACACCACCGATGGCGAAGCAACCACCGACACACCCGTCACGGACGCCGTCACCGAGTTCATTGAGGACGTGACCGAGGCCGCGAAGAGCGGCTGTGGCTCTTCTGTGAGCGGCGGTGTGGCGGCTGCAACTGCCGTTGGTGCCGCCTTGGCGACCGCCGCTGCGCTGAGAAAGAAGCGCGGCCGCGACGACGATTGATCCCCCCTTTGGAATTCATACCCCCAACGCCCCCGCGCGTGGCAGAGCCCCGCGCGGGGGCGTCTGCTATGTACTCGGGGGATATACGCCCGCATGGGCCGAGCGCGCGATTTTTTGATAAATAAGGAAAAAATTTGCTCAAAACTGTTGACAAAGAAAGAAAAAAGTGGTAACATAAATTATCTATCCATGTGCAGTAGCCACGTCACCCTCGGCATTGCCCACGCTTACCATTCCGAAACACCGTTGTCGGCCGTCGGCCGTCGGTTGTTGGTCGTTGGCTATCGGGAGAGAGCCCGCGGGGATAACGACGTGGGGCGGTTCACGTTACACGGCACGCGGATGAAAACGGTATCAACAAGGAGCTGTACCTTGCGGATATAAAAAAACATTTCAAAGGAGAAACACGTATGAAAAACAGAAGAAACGTTATCGTTGCGTTCCTGCTCGTTGCAGTGCTCCTGCTCGGCGTTGGTTACGCAACTCTGACCGACACCCTCACCATCATCGGTAACGCAACCATCGACAAGAATGCCGCAAACGACAAGTTCGATGAGAACATTTACTTCATCGCTTCCGAATTCGTCAGCACCACCGGCACCGGTAAGAAGGGCGAGGACGTTGCAGATCACACCGATAAGGGCGACGACGCTACCTTCGCTGCTCACTCCCTGGCCTACGTTGGTGAGACGGCTACCTTCAAGTTCACTGTGATGAACGACAGTAACGTTGACGTTAAGGTTCTGGTGAACTCCACCAAGACCAGCGGCGTTGAGAACCCCAGCAACTCCAACCCCAGCAAGTTCACTACTAATTATGAGTATTCCAGAACCGACATGATCATTCCTGCCGGTGAGACCATGGACATCACCGTAACCGTGACCGTTGCAGCTCCCGTTATTGATGCTGACACCGCTACCTTCGGTCTGGAGATGATCGTTTCCACCGATACGGCCGCTAATCCCAGCTGATCGGAATCGCGACCGACACAATAACCTAATGTAAGAAAAGGAGGATGGCGATGTACGCGGATAAGAAAGTGTTATACATAATTTCTCTGTCGTCCTTGGCTGTCCTCCTGCTCGCATTTTTGCTGCCGGGTAGCAGCGGAAGGTTGGTTGCAGCACTCCTTCTGCTGCCCCTTGCGGCAGTATGCTTCGTTTTCATCAAAAAGCGCCCTGTCCTTTCCATGCACAGGCGCACGGTGCTCCTGCTCATGGCGGTCTGCGGGCTTTTGTACGTCATGATCTATTTCATGACGGGATTGCATTTCGGATTCTACCGTTCGGGCTACGGACTGAAGGCTAAGATCATTTTCCGCCTTGTTCTCCCCATCGCCGCCATCATTCCGACCACCGAGATCATTCGATTCGTGCTGTGCGCGTATCGAAGCCGCGTGGCGGACGTTGCCGCGTATCTCATTTGCGTGCTGGCGGAGGTGCTGACCTGCGCTTCCCTCCATGAGATCACGACGTTTGCCAAGTTCATGGACGTGGTGGCGATGACGTTGCTCCCCGCGCTCCTCTATAACCTTTTGTACCATTATATCACGAGGCGTTACGGTATGCTTCCCAATATTGCCTACCGCGCGATCACGACGCTGACGATATATCTGATCCCCTACGCGCCCTCCCTTTCAAACTCCCTTGTGGCATTTGCCAATCTTTTCATTCCCCTGCTCATTTACCTGTTCATTGACTCGCTCTACGAGAAAAAGCGCCGCTACGCGCTTGCGAAAAAGAACAGACTCGCCGTCCCCATTACGGTTTTGGCCGTTTGCGCTATGACCATCACCATCATGGTGATCTCTAACCAGTTTGCGGTTGGGGCGCACGTTATCGCGACCGGAAGTATGACCGGCGAGATCAACAAGGGTGACATTGCCATTCATGAACGATACGACGACCAGACCATCATAGAGGGTCAGGTCATTGCATTTGAAAAAGACGGCCGTGTGGTCATCCACCGTGTCGTTGACATACAGATCATTAACGGACAAACGCGCTACTTTACGAAGGGTGATGCCAACGAGGACAGGGATGCCGGGTTTATTTATGACTCGAACATCATTGGCCTTGTGAACTTCAAGCTTCCCTACCTCGGGTACCCCACGCTGTGGCTGAGGGGCCTGTTTAGCCGTTAAAACCGCTGAATATCAGCTGTCAGGAAGGAGAAATCATGTCGGAAGCCGAAAGAAAACGACGACAGGAATATAAAAAGAACCGAAAGAGATGGATCCTCATCCAGACCATCATCCTGGTGGTGATCGGGGCCATTGCACTGGGTTCCTTCGTTGTGTACGATCGGATGAATCGTACCTACTACATCGAATATGCCGAGTCCGGCTCGGTGGACTACAAGGTTCAGTACGCGCCCAATGCGTTCTTTGACGAGGAGTGGGTGGGCTCAGGCCAATCCTACGTCACCTCGCTCGTGGACGGTGTGCAGGCGGATTTTGCCTACACCCTCAACATGGATACGACGAACGTGGGCTTTGACTATACCTATGGTATTGAGTCACAGGTGATCATTTCGGATAAGAACACGGGCGACCACATTTTTGCCCCTACCGAGGTACTCCTGCCCGACGCCACAGACAGCCTTCGCCGCACGGACAGCTTTAAGCTGAAAAAAAGTGTGATGGTGGATTTCCCCCGCTACAACGCTCTCGCGCACCAGTTCATCGAGGCGTACGGACTGAAGAACGCCACCGCGATGTTGGCTGTCACCCTGCACGTGGACGTAGTCAGCCAGTGCGACGAGTTCGAGACCAACAATGAGAACAGCTACTCGATCTCGCTGAATATCCCCTTGCTGGAGGAGAATTTCAGCATGCACACCACCTCCAACACCCCCGCGGGTGAGAGCAAGGTGCTGGCGTGCCGCGGTACCATCAACCAGAACGTCCCCCTCGTGGTGTGCATCGTGTCCGGTATTCTGGACGCCATCCTCGCCTGTGTGCTGGTTGTGTTCGTATACGTCACGAGAAATGAGGATATCAACTACGCGAACAAGATCAAGAAGATCCTGCGCTCCTACCGCTCCTTCATTCAGCAGATCGACGGCGAGTTCGACGCCGAGGGCTACCAGATCGTCTACATCAAGACCTTTACCGAGATGCTGGGTATTCGCGATACCATTCAGTCTCCCGTTCTCATGAGTGAGAATGCCGACGAGACCATGACCCGATTCCTCATTCCCACCAACACGAAGATCCTCTATACCTTTGAGATCAAGGTGGACAACTACGATCTCATCTACAACACCCCCGCTGAGGATACGCACGGCGCCTTCTTCACCTTTGAGGACGAGCAGGGCACCGAGGATGCCATCATCATCGAGGAGAACGTAGACATGGGCGATCTCGCCGAGGCGATGGCTACCCCCGACGTCGTGCTGGACGAGGTGGACTTCGTCCCCGACGACGACGAGGACTACGAGGGCACCGAGGATGCGCCCGGCATGGAGGTTGTCGGTGTTGTCTGGCCCGAGAAAAAGAAGAATAACAAGGTGTACCGCTATGACCCCAACGGCGAAACGCTCGCCGAGGGCGATATGGTTCTCGTTCCCACCCGCGATGCGGCAAGAGATCGGGACGTCATCCGTAAGGCCGCCGTCGCTCACGGCAACCACATGATCGACCCCGCCGCCCATCCCCACGCGATCAAGAAGATCATCGGCGTCATCAAGCGCCACGCCGAGGCGGCACTCACGCCTAAGGATGAATAAGGAGCGAGAGTATGCAGGGGCGTTGCCCCTGCACCCCACCAAACTTTCTTGAAATGAAAGTCTCTTTCGCTTCGCGAAAGTCTCTTTCGCTTCGCGAAAGTCTCTTTCGCTTCGCGAAAGCTTGGATCAAAAAACTTTAAAAATGTTGTATTAAACAACAGTGTTTGATGTGTTTTTTTGAAAGTTCTTAAAGGGGTACGGGGGAACTTCTCGAAAGAAGTTCCCCCGATCGTTCCCCCATATAATGAAAGGAAAGGAGAGTGTGATTATGTCAAAGCGATTGACCGCTGTGGTATGTGTAGCCCTCTCCTTTATGTTTTTATTTATCACCGTGGGCTATGCGTCGTTTACCGATACGATGAAGCTGACGGGTGAGGCGATCGCAGAGCCCCCCGAGGGTCTGTTCATCATTGACATCGTAACTCAGGGAACGAACGACGTAGATCATCAGACCGTGGAATTTTTGCCATTCACGACCACGGTGGATTCCACCATTGACAAGAAAAATTCTACCACGTCCTCTTCGGGCGGCGGCTGGTGGCCCGGCTGGGGCGGTGGTCAGACCACGACCACGTACGAGGGATCGGTTACATACCAGATCACGGTGCTTAACAACACCAAACACGAGTATGCCTACCGCGGTCTGTTCTATCAGACCTCGCTTTCGGGCTACAACGGCAATGGTAACGTCAAGGCACTCAACGAAAGCAACAACACGTCGATTGACAATTCCAAGATCAACGTGGAGGTAACCTTCCCAAACAATTACAAGATCGTGGGCCCCGGCGAGAAGCTGACCTTCACAGCCACCTATACGGTCGGTAAGAATATGTCGGATACCACCGACTGGAAGACGTTGCTGAATTTCCAGTTCGGTATCAACGTCGAGTCCGAGGAGGCGGCGAGAAACGCCATCTTCGAGAAGTTTTTGAATATTTTGAACACCCGCTCCACCTACGACACGCTGGTGGACGCCATCGACGATAAGTTTGACGGCCAACAGGAGTGGACGTCCAACTACATCGGCAACGTGAGCAACGCGGTCGACCACGACTCCTACATCGTGGAGACGTTGTTCGCGGGTCAGCTCAACATGATCATCGACGGTGAGACCAAGCCCGCGAGCGTGCTGATCAAGCACGAGAATCTGGACTGGAATAATTACACCGGTGACGACTACGTGGCGAAAAATGAATCCAACGGCGGCGAATTTCGCGGCTACGGCTGTGAGATGACGCTGTACCTGACCACCGATCCCTTGAGTACCCCTAACGGCAACGCCCCCGTCTACGTGGCCGTGTTCACCTGTGACCGAGACGAGAACGGCAACTTCATAAGCAACTGGTACCGCATTGGTGACACCTACGCGGGTCAGGCCAACATCGTCGGCTATAACGGTGAATCGGGCGGTACCGGCTCCTTCGTTACCGACAACTGGACGGCATACACCGCTACCTATTCTCCGACGGACGAGTATAGCTATACGGTGGCATCGGGAACAACCATCAAGACGCTCGTTCAGGTGGTGGATGACAATGCCATCCGCGAGTTCCAGCGGCTCCTGACCGAGTCCAAGGAGGTTATTGAGGACCTGCGGTACGCGGGCGTCGGCATCGAGCTGATCGAGTCCTGCTATGAGAAGGCATCGCGCTACTATACGCTGGATGCCGACGGCAACCCCGTGGCCAACGCGGGCACCACCCGCGCCCAGCTCCTTCCCACCATGATCGAGCTCAACCACGCCGTCTCGGAGGCAAAGGACGCCATCGAAGGCCTGCCCGAGCATTGAACCAAGAAAAAAGCACGCGCAAGCGTGCTTTTTTCAACACCTGACGGCAATTTGGGGTGTAACTATTCAGCCCTGCGTCAAATTGGGGTTTTGCGGCGAGTTTGTAGTTTGAATACACCTTCCCCAAGGGGGTCATCCTGAGCGACACCGCAAAGCGGTGGAGTCGAAGGATCACGCTTGGGGAAAGAGATTCTTCGACTTCGGGCTTCGCCCTCCGC
>CAJGEA010000112.1 GCA_904502015.1 uncultured Clostridia bacterium
CACAAGCCTTTAAGGCAGAATAATATCACGAAAGCACCGCCTCGGCTCACAACGTGAACCGAGGCGGTTTTTGAAATCCATTATTAAATTGGCTGAATAGTTACATCCAAATTTGAATGAATCAATCATTCTATAATTGCTCGATATCGGGCGGCAGGTCGTTTGTGGGCTGGGCTTCGGGTGTTCCCTCCTCCTCGATAGGCTCGAGGGGAAGCGGCACGGGTTCTGCATCGGGGCCTGCCACATCAATGGCCACCCCTTCCAGCAGAGGCTCAAAGCAAATGTCATCCGCTACGTTGACGCGTATGCCGTCGATATGGATATAGCGCAACGAGCCGTAATTATAGGTGGATAGGCGGCGGTTCAATGCATCGTCCGAATGGGCGGAAATAAGAATCTCCCCCGGCTCAAAGCCCGTGATAACGAGCGTGTGGTAAAAATCCCCCTCCTCGTCGGCGAGCTGAATGAAATCCCCCACCCGCGCCTCGCGCACCCCAACCTCTCGGCCGTACGGCCCGATGCCTGTGTTGTTCTCGGCAAAGATGGGTTGCTCGGTTACGAAATCGTAGAAAAACTCCACCCCCGTCCACGCGGGAGCGCGGTTTTCCGAGGATATGTAGTACCAGCCGAAATCAGGGGTGTATTCCATGGTACAGCTCCCCGCCAGCAGGCATTGAGAGGCAAAATTGGTGCAATCCCCTCCCCTGCCCGTAAAATTGAGAAATAAGGGATTACGATCCAGCGCCCACGTCAGGGCGTACTCCACGGCGCGCTCGCGGTCATAGGGTTTAATGACGATCATACGCGACTCCTTTCTGCTTCATATTACTATGCTATCGGTATATGCGAACAAAAGGGTATTTGCCGCCGCCAAACGCAAAAATTCCACGCCCGACGGGCGTGGAATTTCAGCCATTACGGCTTCGCGTAGGTATTGTAAATGGTGAGATAATCCTTGATGCAGGAAGCATAGCTGTCGGATTCGGCAGTAACCGCCACAAAGCCGTGTCCGTCCGCCGATTCGGCGTATGTCACAAGGCAATATTTGCTTTCATCGGTAAAGCCCGTTTTGCCGGCTACCACGGTCACCTCGGTGGGCTGGTTGGGCTTGGTCTTATCGAACTGAGTAACGATCAGATTGTGGTACAGAAAATAATTCTTGCTCTCACCCTCGGCCGTGGTGAACGGCGCCACGTAGGACTGAGTCATCAGCACGCGGCGGCAAAGGGACATTTCCATAGCGTACGCCATGATGGTGGCAACGTCTCGGCAGGAGGAATAATGGTCCTTATGATACAGGCCCGTGGGGTTTTCAAAATGGGTGTTTTGAAGACCCATTTTGTGCGCTTTCTGGTTCATAAGCTCAACGAAATCCTCCTCACTGCCCGCTATGTATCGCGCAAGCTCGGTGGCGGCAATGCCGTCCGAGCGGAGCATAAGAGCGTACAGCATGGATTCCACGGTCATTTTTTCACCGACCTCCATGCCGATCCCCGACGAGCCCTCTTTTTTCATGGCCTCGTAGACCTCACGGCTGACGGTAATCTCGGTCTTCAGCGACTCCTCACGCGGCAGATTTTCGGCTACCACGATCAGCGTCATAACCTTGGTCATAGAAGCGGGATACATCCGCTCGTCCGCTTTGCGGGACGCGATGATCTCTCCCGTTTTCGTATCCGCCAGCGCGGCCCGCTTGGCGGTAACGGTGTCCGTCTGGATAACCGTCACGTCATCCGACCATGTGAGCAGGACGTTGCCCGTTGCGCCGTCGGCAAACGGACGGTCCCCCTTCTGCGAGGCAACGCCGCCGTTACCCGAGTGGGATAGCGAGCTCGACCACCAGGGAGTCGTCGTAAAGAAGGCTTCTCTGCCGCCAACCAGCACGAGTGGCGTAGCCAAGGCAAGAAACAGGGTGGCGAAAATCAGTATGCACACGCACAGGGCGTGGGCACGGGACAAGGTAAAGCCCCGCCCCGTTGTCTGCCACGAATCCAACACCTCGCGGGGACTGCTGTATTTACGTTCGACGGCGCGTTCGGTCTGCACCTCGGGCGTAGGGGTAACGGGCGCGGCGGTGGTATGTTCTTTCATAGTACCTAACTGTGCCCTGCCTCACGGGCAAGGACTCCTTTCTCAAAATCGGGGAAAAGAAGAAAAGTCCGCTCCCACGGAACGGACTTTTCTCTTGTGTCACATGGATATTCTCTCATAACGCATCGGTTGCATCGGAGGAACAGCCATCATAGACACACGGTTGTCAGATCGGTTCGTTCTCAGACAATGCAGTACATAGCTACGATCAGCACAAGGAACACAACGCACAGAACGACGGTGAGATTGCTCAGCTTCTGCTCCTTGCGGGCGGCCTTGCTCTTGCCGAAGTAGGTATCCGCCGTGCCTGCGATAGCACCCGAAAGACGCTTATCCTTACCGGGCTGCATCAGAACTGCCACCACGATTCCAAGAGATATGATGCAAAGCAGGATGCCAAACACAATTTCAAAAGTACCCATTTATCAATTTCCTCCATAAATTTTGTCGATATGTGCCGAGTGCCGCCATAGGGCAGGCGGCGTTCACATACACTCTTACCGAGATATTATAGCACAACTCTGTCCAAATTGCAATAGATATTTGAAAAATTTTTATTTTATCTTAAAAAAATGTTTCTTATAATGGCTTGCAGTCACACTTCCCTGTCAAAGGTAAACCCGCCACGCACCAAACGGCACGCGGCGGGAGCCATTATCGATTTGTAACGATGCGTTTCCGATGGATCAATCCTTCTTCTTACGGGCAAGGAAAGCGGCGCCTGCCGCCACCATCATACAAGCGATGGCCAGCGAACCCGAAACGGCAGATCCGCAGCCCTTCTCCTTTTCAGTTTCATTGGTGGTAGGATTGGTAGTAGGATTGGTGGTTTCGGGCACAAGCTTGGGCAGCTTTTCGATTTTTGTCCGCTGACACTCGGTACAGGTATATTTGATTTCACCCGCGGCATCAACGGTAGCCTCGGTGATTACAGCTCCATCGTCCCACTTGTGACCCTCAGACACCTCATGCCCGCATTCGCAGACCTGCTTATGCGTTTCCTCGTCAACGGCGATCCACGGACCGAAGCTATGCTCATGTGGCTTATCAGCTTCAACAAGCTCCGTCGAAAGCGTATGGTAATTCATACCCAAATTCGAATTGTGCTGAATACGTATCGTAGATATCCCTTGGTCGAGATGGATCTGACCCAGCTTCTTATCGGCAAAATTATTCCACGCTCGCGTAGATGGCACGTTGGTTTTCAGATTTTGAACGGTTTCTCCATTCACCTGTATCATGAACGCCGAGGGAACGTTATTGGCAGTCGCATAATTCAAGGTCAGTGCATACGTTCCCGGAGTATTTACCGAAACGGTAAATTCGATAAATCCGAAGCTTCCGTCGATCTCGTCCTTATACTCGGTATGAGACGCGCACAAGCCGTCTCCGACGAGATCAAATTTTGTCTGATACGCCTTCTTGCTGTATTGACCCGCGCTGATGACGGTCTTGCCCTCTGCGGAGATCTCACAAACCTGCTTTGTGCGCATCGTGTTATCGGGAAGCTTGGCGAGAACATTGATAATGTAAATTGCGTTTTCCTCCAGAACCTCGCGGCTCAGTCTGCCATCCTTGACAGCCTTTTCCAGCTCCTGCGGCTGGCCCGTGTGCACAGGCATCTTTATGTTGTTGCCAGCAAGCACCTCGTTCAAATTGGAGGGCACGGTCTCCCAGTCGCTCGTGAGCAGACCCGTATATCCCCATTCTCCGCGGAGAATGCCCTTGATAAGGTCCGCATTTTCGGAGGTATGAAGCCCGTTTACAAGGTTGTAGGAGGTCATCAGGCACATGGGATCGGCATCCTTGATCGCGATCTCAAAGCCCTTGAGATAGATTTCGCGCATAGCCTTTTCAGACACGCGGCTATCCGAATAATGGCGGCAGGTTTCCTTGTTGTTGAAGGCGAAATGCTTAATGCTGCATCCTACGCCCTTGGATTCGACGCCGTTGATCAAAGCCGCCGCACTCTTTCCGGCTACCACGGGGTCCTCGGAATAATACTCAAAATTACGTCCGCAGAGGGGATTTCTGTGAATGTTGATTCCGGGAGCAAGCCAGATGTCTGCATTATACTTGAGACACTCCTCGCCTACCGCCTCGCCTATTTTGCCTATAAGCTCGGTATTCCACGAACAGGCCTGAAGCGTGGAGCAGGGCCAGAAGGTAGCAACAGAGGCTCCGGCAGACAGTCTCAGACCCGCAGGTCCGTCTGCGGTATCGGCAGAATAAATGCCGTATTTTTCAGCCGTCTTGTTAGATGCAAATCCGAGAGTACCCGTTCCATCGACAAGTCCGCCCTCATGGCCGTAGCAAAGTCCGATAAGCTCCGCGTAGGACATCTGCGCCACCAGTTCCCGGATCGTGGCCTTGCCCGCGGCTACGTCCGCATAGGTAATGCCCTTGTAGGAGTCAGCGTTCATATCGATGCTCGCAAGGTCCTTTTGGTCGTTTTGAGCGGTGTCAATGACCGTGGTATCTGCCGCCTTGGGAGCTTCAGGCAGATTCTCGTAACTTCCGTTATAGGTCAAGCGATTGGCAAGCGTCGTGGGGATCAGTCTTTCATGCTCGGATACCACCGTAAGGGTATCAACGGTATACGTACCTGCCGACTCGGTTCCCCTCACGGAATTACCGACGCGGATGTCATAGGAGCCCGCTTCCAGAATATAGCAATTGGAACGTCCCGTCTTTCCCGTATCGTCAAAGGAGGCCATATCGGAAACGTCATAGCTGAGGGCCAGCGTTTGGCTCTCACCGGGAAACAGCAGCTTGGTTTTTGCGTAGCAGGCAAGGGACATCGCGGATTTGGAAAGCACAGCGGAGCCTGCTCCCGCCTGAGGAGCGGAGTAATAGACCTGAACCACCTCTTTACCCGCCACAGAGCCGGTATTCTTGACCGTAACGTCCAGCGTTACCTTGCCGTTTTCGACCGTAACGGGCGAAGACGTTATTTCAAAGTCGGTGTACGAAAGTCCGTATCCGAAGGGGTAAACGACCTTATCCTTTGCATCCGGGAAGGTTTCGAAGTATCTGTATCCTACGTAGATATCCTCGGTATAATTTACGTAGAAGGGGTTTTCAAGGAAGGTCTCGGTGGTAGGATAATCGTATATATCCTTTGCGTAGGTATGGGGCAGCTTACCCGAGGGGCTGACCTCGCCCGTGAGTATCTTTGCCATTCCCTCGCCACCCTTCTGGCCGCCCATATAGCAGGCAAGAAGCGCGTCCACGTCAACCCCGAGAGAATTTCCGTCAAGGGACCAATCGGTCGATATAGCGCAGGGGGCGTTCAGAACGACGATCAAGTGTCCGAAGTAGTCGCTGAGCTTTTTCATCATGGTCTTCTCGGCTTCCGTAAGATACCAGTTGTTGACGTCTATATCGGCGCCCTCGGTAGAATAACGGGTGATGAACATGATAGCCGTACCCGCAAAGGCTGCGGCTTCTGCGTACATAGCATCATCCGGGATATATGTTATGTCCGCCTTATACGCATCGTACAAGGGCTTGTAAACGCTCACCTTTCCCTGCTTTTCAGCTTCAAGAAGGGCCTCTGCCGGTCCCATGGGTGTTCCAAGCATGGAGGACACCCAGCCCGACCCGCCGCCGCCGATCTGATAGCCCTCAGTGGTGCTGGCGGCGTAGATCTGTCCGTTTCCGAAAAGAGCGATCCCTTCCTTTTGACCCAAAGGCAGAGCCTGATTGTCATTCTTCAGAAGAACGATGCCCTCGGTTACGGCCGCAAGAGCCAGATCGGTATGGTCGGTATGCTCGTAATCCACCGTTGCCGAAACGGGGAGCGCGCTCAAAAGCATAACGGCTACCAGAGCGACCGCCAATATCTTTTTTGTTAATTTCATGCTATGCCTCCCATATATATCATTACTTTATTTCTTCTGCCCCATCAGGACAATGGAAATATCACGGTGGCTACCCTCACGCAGAACGGTTATCGTAATGGTTTCACCCACGTAATGATCGTTAATGGCGTCCATCAGGCCGTTCATTTCGCTGATTTCCAGGCCTTCAACCGCCATGATGAGATCCCCCTCGCGCAGCTTGCCGTAGGAACCCATGCCCTCGGTCACGCTCATGACGTACACGCCGTCCTCGGGCGCGTAAATGCTCTTGTCGGGATTCTTCGCGGCAGTTTCCTTGGTCGTTATCTCAAGTCGATCCTCATTGACGAAATAGTAGGTATCCGCCGACACGGTGGCACCTATAATGCC
>CAJGEA010000113.1 GCA_904502015.1 uncultured Clostridia bacterium
GGGACGATACCATCATTATCGTTTCCCACGATCATGACAGCGCCCACGCCCTCGGCGCGCAGATGCAGGAGATGATCCGCGCCCGCGCCAAGTCGGCAGGGCGGTGACGTGTATTGCAGGGGTGAAACCCCTGCGTGATCGTCCCCCACTGCTTGTATCACGAAAGGAGAACCGCCATGCTGCAATCCCTACATATTGATAATATTGCCGTCATCCGCACGGTGGACGTGGATCTGTGCGGCGGACTGTGCGTGCTCACGGGGGAAACGGGCGCGGGAAAATCCCTGCTCATTGACAGTTTGAACTGTCTGATGGGCGGGCGTGTCAGCCGCGAGCTGATCCGTACGGGTGAAGAACGCGCGACCATCAGCGCGCTTTTCTCGTCCCCAGAGGGGGAGGCGGCCCGCTTGCTTGGCGAGCTGGGCATCGATGTTCCAGAGGGGGATGGACTCATGCTCCAGCGCACCGTCACGCGCGATGGGCGTTCTACGGCCCGCGTCAACGGCCGCGCTGTGACGCAGAGTATTTTGCGCGAGATCGGTGCATGCCTTGTCAACATCCACGGGCAGAGCGATAACCAAAAGCTCATGCAATCTACGGCGCACCGTGAGCTGCTGGATGATTATGCCCAAAACGAGGCCGAGAGAGCCGCGTATACCGCCCTGTACGCCGAGTGGAAGGGCGTGCGCGACGAGATCAGCCGCTTGCGGCAGGACGTAGCCGAGCGTATCCGCACCCGCGAGATGCTGGAGTTCCAGATTCGGGACATTGACACGGCCAAGCTCCGCGAGGGAGAGGAAGAAAAACTCACCGAGCGGCGGGATAAGCTGCTCCATCTGGAGAAAATCAACCGTCAGGTCAACCTCGCCTGCCGCGTGCTGACCGACGGAGAAAAAGCCACCGTCACAAGCCTTTGTGACCGCGCCGAGTCGGCGCTGGAGCAAATCGCCCCCATCATTCCCGCGTGCGACGAGCTGATGGAACGCATCCGCGCCATCCGCGCCGAGGCTGAGGACATTGCCGATGCCGTGCGGGTGTTCGGTGACGAGGATGTGGGCGACCCCACCGCCGAGCTGGATAAGCTCGAGGGGCGGCTGGATACCATCTCAAAGCTCGCGCGAAAATACGGCCCGACGGTAAAGGATATTTTAGCGTTCCGCGACGGGGCGGCGAACCGACTGCAAATCATCGATACCGCCGACGAGCGTATCGGTGAGCTGGAACAGCAGGAATGCGCGTTGTCCGAGCGTATGATGCAGATCGCGTCATCGCTGACACAGACACGAGCCTCGGCGGCAACCGCCCTGTCGGACGCCGTGCAGGAGGCGTTGGCGTTTTTGGATATGCCCAAGGTGCGCTTCTCGGCGGCGGTCACGCCTACCGAGGGATTTACCCCCGACGGCATGGACAGCGTGGAATTTCTGATATCCACCAACCCGGGCGAGCCGCTTTTGCCCATGATCCGCATTGCCTCGGGCGGCGAGCTCTCCCGCATCATGCTGGCCATCCGCAGTGTGCTCAATGAGCGCTACGGCGTGCCGACGTCCATCTATGACGAGGTGGATACCGGCATTTCGGGCCGCACCGCACGCAAGGTGGGCATCAAGCTCGCCCAAATTGCCAAGGGAACGCAGGTCGTCTGCGTGACCCATTCGGCGCAGGTGGCCTCGCTGGCCGATGCGCATTATCTCATTGAAAAGCAGGAGGCCGACGGGCGCGCCGAGACCTCCATCCGCCGCCTGGAGCACGGGGAACGGGTGGACGAGATTGCCCGCATTCTCGGAGGCCTTGACGTGACCGACTCCCAGCGGGAGGCGGCGCGCGAGCTGATCGCCGAGCGGGAACGCTTGTAACGATGTACTTTTATACGAAAGGATATAGAAACTATGAGAATGGGATGCTTGACACTGTGCCTGATCTTGATCTTGTCGGCACTTGTGATTACGTTGGTCGCCTGCAATAAGGGCGACACCCCCGCGGACACCGAAGCGGAGGAAACCACCCTGGCCGTGACCGACACCGAGGCTGAAACGCAGCCCGCCACCGAGGCCGAGACCGATGGTGAGGAAACCACCGCCGCCGAAACCGAAACCGAGACCGAGACTGAGACTGAACCGCCTATGGTTATCGGTAAATTCTCCTCTCCCACCGTGCTGAGAGGATTTTCCAGCAAGCAATCCAGAATGATCACGGCCGCGGGGTGCGAGCTGACCTACAACGAGGACGGCTCCATCACGGCCACGGGTACGTGGGGCGTGGGCGACCGCTTCGCTCCCATGATCAGCCTGTGCTACGTGCGCCTGATGGACAAATACTATACGGACTTTGATAAAAACGGCGGCCGCGAGGGCCTGCCTAATGCCGAGGGGCAAGCCAAGTACCCCGTGGTAGCCGTGAAGCTGAAGATGGATGCCTCCATCAATCGGGACGGCGCTCTGGATTTCAGCTTGGGTATTAACAGCAATACCAGACAAGGCAAGGGCGAGCCCACGATTTACTCGGGTGCGAGCGGGGATGCGGACTACTTCATTTTCGATATGAGCCGCGAGCCTGCGTTCACCACCAACAACCTCGAATATCTGGATTTCTACTGGACGTACGGTAAGGGCACTGCGGAGAATCTGGGTGCCGCTATGACGCTGTACGAGATCCGCCTGTTCCAAACCGTGGAGGCCGCCGCCGCGTGGAGCGGTTTGTCCCTTGACGGTGAGAATGAGAAGGAGGAAGCCGAGAAGCTGGGCGGCTACGAGCTGACGGTGGATGCCTCCGCGCTGAATGACAATATGCAGTCCATGTTCCACGGCACCGAGGTCAAAAACGAGACCGTCATGTTCCTGGACTACGGCGACTCCAAGACCCTCATGTATCCCATTGACACCGTTTTGTCTGTGACCTCCTACGATGGTACGATCACCTACGTGGAGGGGCGGGACTACGCGGTGCAGGACGGCCGGCTGGTGCTCTTGCGAGGCTCCAACATCCCCTGCATTACCCGGGAAGAATACCACAATCCCAATAAGTACTCGGGCCTTATGGTCAATTACGACGGCGTGGTGCTGCCCACCTTCCACGTCGGCGGCGGCCCGCACATCACCTGCTGGCAGGTCAACGTGACCTATACCCATGCCGAGGACGTAAGTCCCTATGCTCTGTACGATTACAGTCAGGTGTACGCCGACTTCATCGGTAAGCTGGAGCGTGGTAAGGACGTGACTGTGATGTTCTATGGCGACAGTATCACCTACGGAGCGGATTCCAGCTTCATCGACCGCTATGATCCCTACCAGTACAGCTACCCCATCCTGCTGGTGGAGAGTCTGGCTAAGCTGTACGGATATACCCTCCATTTCACCGAATCGGTTTCCCCCACGCCCGAGAGAAGCATTTCCTACGGCGACCGCGGTGTTATCCGCTACGTCAATACTGCGGTGGGCGGCTGGACGACAGGTGGCGGCATCGGCTCGATGGGAACTCATATGTATCCTCAACTGCAAAAGTACGGCTGCGACCTACTTGTAATCGCTTTCGGTATGAATGACGCTACTATGGGCAGATCGCCCCGAGAGTTCCGCGGTGACGTGGAAACCCTCGTGGATGCCGTGCTGGAGAAGGTGCCCGACACCGCCATCATGATGGTATCTCCCATGCGCGGACACCCCACGACGGGGTACGACAACCGCCAGGTCGGCATGGAGGCACAGCTTCTTGCCAGTGCCGCGGCTTACCGCAAGCAGGGAGTGGCGTGCGCCGCCGCCTGCGTGGCCTCGGTCAGCGACGCCATCCTGCAGCGCAAGACCTTCAACGATTACTCGGGCAATAACCTCAACCACCCCAACGATTATTTCTGCCGCGTATACGCGCAGGTGTTGCTCCAGACACTCCTTGGATGCTACGATTGATTGCCTATAAGGAAGATACGGGGGTTGAATTATGGTAAAAACCAACGCGATGCGGATGCTGGACGCCGCTAAAATTCCCTACGAGGTGCTGACCTACGAGGTGGACGAGTCCGATCTGTCGGGTGCGCACATTGCCGAGCAGGTGGGACTCCCCATGAATATGGTGTTCAAGACCCTGGTGGCCAAGGGGGACAAGACGGGGCATCTCGTGTTCTGCATCCCCGTTGACCGTGAGATCGACCTGCGCCCCGCCGCCGCTCTCACGGGTAACAAGAAGATCGAGATGGTTCACGTCAAGGATCTTCTGGGGCTCACGGGCTACATCCGCGGCGGATGCTCTCCCATCGGCATGAAAAAGAAGTTTCCCACCTACTTTGACGCCACCGCCGCCGACCACGAGAAGATCACGGTCAGCGCGGGTGTGCGCGGCGCACAACTTCTGCTCGACCGCGAGGCTCTTGTGAAATTCGTGGGCGGGCGGCTGATCGACGTCGCCAGGTAACCAAGACAAGAAAAAGAGAGAGGAAATTTTTTTGGAAAATTTCCTCTTTCTTTTGTAACATTCAGTTTCCAAAAGGTAACTGAATAGGTGAGGCACCCGAGAGAGCCTCAAAAGGAGGATCGATATGTTAGACAATCAGATCATTGACCTGTACTTTGCACGGGACGAGCGCGCCATCACCGAAACCGACAAAAAGCACGGTGCCGTGTGTATGAATCTGTCGCTCAACATCCTGCAAAGCCGCCCCGATGCCGAGGAATGCCTGAACGACACCTATCTGGCCGCGTGGAACAAGATCCCGCCCGAGCGCCCCACCTATTTCCGCGCGTTTCTGTGCCGCATTACCCGCAATCTGTCGCTGGAGCGATTCCGTTTTCTGCATCAGAAGAAGCGCAACCGCGACCTTGAGGTGTCGCTGGACGAGCTGGAAGGCTGCATTCTCATGCCCGAGGAGCGGGCAGGGGAGCTCGCCGAGCATCTTTCCAATTTTCTGAGGACGCAGGAGAAGACCGATCGTCTTTTGTTCATGGGACGGTATTTCCACGCCTGCTCGGTCAAGGTGCTGGCACAAAAGAGCGGTCTGCGGGAGAATACCGTGTCTGTGCGCCTGCACCGCACCCGTGAGCGGCTGCGAGCCTACCTCGAGGAAAGGGGGTACAGCGTATGAAGGGCATGACGGCATTTTCGCGTATCAGTGACGTGAGCGATTGCTTGATCGAGGAATCGCTGGAGTTGTTTGAGGGCAAGGCGGTAGCGCCCGCGCCCAAGCCCCCAAGCGCCTTTTCCCGTGTGACCAATAGCGGCTGGTTCGTCGCCGCCGTGTGTACCCTCGTGGCGGTATTCGTCATGGGCGGTATCATCTGGACGGGTGTCGGCTCGCCGGGTGGTCGGCCCGACGATCCCGTGACGGAAACCTACGAGGAAACCGAACTCGACGAGTCGCGTTCAACCGAGCCCGAGGATGGAACCAACGAAACCCAATCCAAAGAAACGCACCCCGAGGAGGACGAATACCTGATTGACGGATGGTTCAAGGATACTTCGATTATCTTCTATCCGCAGGCATATACGTTCTTTTTAGGAGAAGAAACCGAGACCATCACCATGGCCGTGTTTTCCGAGAATCCTTTATTTCATGAGGCAAAAATGAGTGATTTTGCCGTGGAGATCGAGGCGGAGGCTCCCTCTGTCGTGGAGATCGTTTCCTTTGACAAGGAATCCCTTTTGAAGCTGTCCGATTCGCTTTCCCACCCGAATCAAGGATTAACGGTCAGATGCCTGAAGGAGGGCTCAACCCGCATCGTCATGAAGATCACCTACATTCCAACGGGTGGTACGCATACGGTTGACGTTCCCGTCGTGGTTGTGGAACGGCCCACCTCCGAAACCGAGGCACCCGACCGCCCCCCTCTTATAGGCAGATATTATGTCGACGGTGTCTGGCCGTATGCCACAGCCCTGCTCATGAGTAGGTATGAGATTGAAATCCCTCTCGGTGAGCTGTACGGAGAATTGCATACAACAAGAATATTTAGGGAGCAATATGACGCGGAGTATCGGACGGGGGCGGAATACTATGAGGCGGTGGTTGTTGTGGAGGATCCCGAGATCGTTGAGGTGGTTTCGGTCGATAACTATGCGCTTTCCGCCGAGGCGTCGCGCGGGGGCGTAGTCCTTCGGGGCTTGAAGGAAGGCACTACAACCGTGACGATCAAGCACGTGTATAAGGCTACGGGCGGCTACGAGGCACACGAAATTCCCGTGACTGTGGTTCAACCGACCGAAACCGACACCGAGGATGAAACCGCAAGCAGCGGCGTTGACCCATCCGAGATGTGGGAGGTGTTTTTCACGGGCAC
>CAJGEA010000114.1 GCA_904502015.1 uncultured Clostridia bacterium
ACTCCATCGTGGTTGCTCCCATTCTGACCCTCTCTGAGCACGACCACAAGATGCTCAACGATTCTGCCATCAAGATCATCCGCTCGCTGAAGATCGAGGGCGGCTGTAACGTCCAGTTCGCGCTCAATCCCGAGACCTCGGAGTACTATCTGATCGAGGTCAACCCCCGCGTTTCCCGTTCCTCGGCGCTGGCTTCCAAGGCGTCGGGCTATCCCATCGCCCGCGTGACCGCCAAGATCGCCGTGGGCATGACCCTCGACGAGATCGAGGTGGCAGGCGGTCTGGCCTCCACTGAGCCCCGTCTGGACTACATCGTGGCCAAGTTCCCCCGCTTCCCCTTCGATAAGTTCACCTCGGCATCCTGCTCGCTGGGTACTCAGATGAAGGCAACGGGTGAGGTCATGGGTATTGGCTCGAACCTCGAGGAGTGCCTGCTCAAGTCGGTGCGCTCGCTGGAGATCGGCGTCAACCACTTCTATATGCCCAAGTTTGAGGGCATGAGCCGCGAGGAGCTGTACGATTACCTCCGCGAATTCAAGTACGACAACATCTTCGCCGTTTGCCGTCTGCTCCGTATGGGCGAGTCGGTGGAGGAATTGCATAAGGTGACCATGATCACCACCTACTTCCTCGAGGCGTTCAAGCGCATCGTGGATATGGAGAGCACCCTGCGCGACAATGCCGGTGACGTGGAAACCCTCCGCGCCGCCAAGGTCATGGGCTTCTCCGATCCCTATATCGCCAAGCTGTGGGGAACCGACGAGCTGACGGTTTGCAACACCCGTAAGGAGAGCGGCATCGTGCCCGTGTTCCGTATGGTAGACACCATGCACACCGGCGTGTATATCCCCTACCTGTATTCCACCTATACGGGCAAGAACGATTCCATCCTCACCGACCGCAAGAAGGCGATCGTGCTGGGCGCAGGCCCCATCCGTATCGGTCAGGGCGTTGAGTTCGACTACTCCACCGTTCACGCCGTCACCACCATCAAGAACTCGGGCTACGAGGCCATCATCATTAACAACAATCCCGAGACGGTTTCCACCGACTACACCACGGCGGACAAGCTCTACTTCGAGCCTCTGACCCCCGAGGACGTCATGAATATTGTGGACTTTGAGTGCCCCGAGGGCGTCATTGCCTCGCTGGGCGGTCAGACCGCCATCAACCTCGCCGCTCCCCTGATGAAGCGCGGCGTGAAGATCATCGGCACCGACTGCGATGCCATCGACCGCGCCGAGAACCGCGATATGTTTGAAAAGATCCTTAAGGAGCTGAACATTCCTCAGCCCGAGGGTAAGGCCGTCACCCGCATTGAGGACGGCGTTGCCGCCGCCGCCAAGATCGGCTATCCCGTGCTGGTTCGTCCCTCCTTCGTGCTGGGCGGCCGCGCCATGCAGATCGTGACCAACGAGGATCAGCTGCGCCACTACCTCAAGAACGCCGTTGAGATCGACGAGGACAAGCCCGTTCTGGTTGACAAGTATATCATCGGTAAGGAGGTCGAGGTGGACGCCATCTGCGACGGACGCGACGTGTTCGTGCCCGGTATCATGGAGCTGGTTGAGCGTACGGGTATCCACTCGGGCGACTCCATCAGCGTGTACCCCACCTTCTCCATTTCCAACAAGGTCAAGGGTATCATCCTGCAGTACGCCAAGGCGTTGGGTCTGGGTATCGGCATCGTGGGCCTTTACAACATCCAGTTCATCGTGGACAAGAATGATAACGTCTATATCATCGAGGTCAATCCTCGCTCCTCACGCACCGTACCCTTCCTCTCCAAGTCCACGGGCTACAGCCTCGCCGACATTGCCACCGAGGTCATTCTGGGCAAGTCTCTCAAGGAGCAGGGCCTCTTCGATCTCTACCCCGAGGAGAAAAAGCGTTGGTACGTCAAGGTTCCCGTATTCTCCTTCAACAAGATTCGCGGTTTGGATGCCTACCTCTCTCCCGAGATGAAGTCCACGGGTGAGGCCATCGGCTACGACGATCAGCTCAACCGCGCGCTCTACAAGGCGCTTCAGGCATCGGGTATGCACCTGCAGAACTACGGCACGGTATTCGCCACCATCGCCGACCGCGACAAGGAGGAGGCTCTGCCTTTGATCCGCCGCTTCTACGACCTCGGCTTCAACATTGAGGCCACCGAGGGCACGGCGAACTTCCTCAAGCAGAACGGCATCCGCACCCACGTGCTGGGCAAGATCAGCGACGGCAGCGAGGAGATCATGGAGTCCATCCGTCAGGGTCACATCGCCTACGTCATCAACACCTCGGGCGATTCCTCGTCCTCCACGGCTACGAGTGACGGCCACGAGATCCGCCGCTGCGCCACCGAGAACAACGTCACCATCTTCACCTCCCTTGACACCGTGAAGGTACTGCTGGACGTTCTGGACGAGATCACCCTACGCATCTCCACCATCGACGCGTAAGGGGCGGGAACTGCGGGGCGTTGCCCCGCACCCCACAAGGGAAACTTTTTCCAAAAAGTTTCCCTTGACCCTTCAAAAACTTTTAAGAAGACAGAGAACATATAGATATTATGAAACAAGGAATTTTTACGATTCAAAGTAACGAGGCGCTGACCTCCACCGTCTACAAGATGGTGCTGGTGGGCGATGCCTCCGCCATTACCTCGTCGGGCCAGTTCGTCAACATTCTGCTGGACGGGTTGTTCCTCCGCCGCCCCATTTCGGTCAATGATTGCCGTGACCGCGGTCACGGCCACGAGCTTACCCTCATCTACAAGGTGGTGGGGAAGGGAACCGAGAAGATGGCGGCTATGTCCGCGGGCGGCAAGCTGGACGTGCTGATCGGCCTCGGCAACGGCTACGATCTCACCCCCGCAGGCGATCGCCCCCTGCTCATCGGCGGCGGTGTCGGTGTGCCCCCTCTGTATATGCTGGCCAAGAAGCTCATCGAGCAGGGCGCTGTGCCCACCGTGATCCTCGGCTTTAATACCAAGGATGAGATCTTCTGTGAGGAGGACTTCAAGGCGCTCGGCTGCCGCACCCTCGTGACCACGGTGGACGGTTCTTACGGCGTGAAGGGATTCGTCACCAACGCCATGGAGGGTCTGGATTACACCTACTTCTACACCTGCGGTCCCGAGCCTATGTTGAAGGCTGTCTACCGTGCCTCTACCACGAGCGGTCAGTTTAGCTTTGAGGAGCGCATGGGCTGTGGCTTTGGCGCGTGCATGGGCTGCTCCTGCAAGACGGTCACGGGCTACAAGCGCATTTGCAAGGAAGGTCCCGTGCTGGTAAAGGAGGAGATCCTATGGGAGAAATAATGCGTAACACCAAGGTGACTCTGTGCGGCATTGAGATGGACAACCCCATCATTCCCGCCAGCGGCACGTTTGGATTTGGATATGAGTTCGCCGAACTGTACGACATCAACTGCCTCGGTACGTTCTCCTTCAAGGGAACAACCAAGGATCCCCGTTTCGGCAACCCCACGCCCCGTATCGCCGAGTGCTACGCGGGCATGATCAACGCCGTGGGCCTGCAGAACCCCGGTGTGGACAAGGTGATTTCCGACGAGCTTCCGAAGCTAGCCAAGTGCTTCCATAAGCCCGTCATGGCGAACGTCAGCGGCTTTGCGGTGGAGGATTACGCCTATACCTGTGAGCGGCTGGACAAGGAGGAGCAGGTCGGCTGGTTGGAGGTCAACGTCTCCTGTCCCAACGTCCACGGCGGCGGCATGAGCTTTGGTACGTCGCCTGAGGCGGCGGCCGAGGTGACGGCGGCGGTCAAGCGTGTGACGAGTAAGCCCGTCATCATCAAGCTCTCTCCCAACGTGACCGACATTGTCTCCATCGCCAAGGCGTGCGAGGCGGCGGGCGCCGACGGCATCAGCCTGATCAATACCATGCTGGGTATGCGGATCAATCTTAACACCCGCAAGCCCGTGATCGCCAATAAGATGGGCGGATTTTCCGGCCCTGCCATTTTCCCCGTTGCCGTGCGCATGGTCTACCAGGTGGCTCACGCTGTGAGCATTCCCGTGGTGGGCATGGGTGGCGTATCCACCGCCGAGGACGTAGTGGAAATGATGCTGGCGGGCGCGACGGCGGTTGAGGTGGGCGCGGCCAATCTGGTCAACCCCTTTGCGTGCCGTGACATCGTGGCGGATCTTCCTCGCGTGATGGAGAAGTACCGCATCGAATCCCTGTCCGAGATCATCGGTCAGGCGTAATCGGGAGGGGACACATGAGATACGAGAAAATTTCCCTATGCGAGAACGATCCCGACATTTATTTGGAAGCGTACGTGGCCGAGAAGGTGGGCACGTACACGCGAAAAGCCATTCTGGTGATCCCCGGAGGCGGCTACGGCGGCGTGTGCGCTGACCGCGAGGGTGAGCCCATTGCGCTGGCGTTTATCCCCTACGGCTACAACGCCTTCGTTCTGCACTATTCAGTGGCGCGCCGCAACGCGTTTCCCGCGCAGATCATTGAGGCGGCCCGCGCCATCAAGCATATCAAGGACAACGCCGAGGAATACAATATAGATCCCGACGAGCTGTTCACCGTGGGCTTTTCGGCAGGCGGCCATCTGACAGCCTGCACGGGTACGCTGTGGAAGCATCCCGCCATCTACGAGGCGCTGGATATGCCCTACGGCTACAACAAGCCCAAGGGAACCATGCTGATCTACCCCGTGCTGGACGATCATTTCTTCAGCTTCTGCAACCTCTTGGGCACGAGTGAGCCCACCGAGGAGCAGCTCGATCAGGTGCGTCTCGCGAAGCACGTGGATGCCGACACCGCGCCTGTGTTCATGATGCACACCGCGAACGATCAGGAGGTGGACGTCCGCAACGCCCTTCGCTACGCGCTGGCGCTGACCGACGTGGGACACAAGTTTGAGATGCACGTGTATCCCGACGCGCCTCACGGCATCGCTCTGGCCAACGATATCACCGAGTGCAATTTCCCCGGCTGGAAGAACGATTCCATTGCCGAGTGGGTGCGCCTCGCCGCCAAGTGGGCGGAGCAACTGTAAAAACACACTGTAAATAAAGGAGAAACATCATGGGAAAAGATGTCATTGTAGCCTGCGATTTTGACAGCGCTGCCAAGGTATTCAGTTTCCTCGACCTGTTCGAGGGTCTAGACAGAAAGCCCTTCGTAAAGATCGGCATGGAGCTTTACTACGCCGAGGGACCCTCCATCGTCCGCGAAATCAAGGCTCGCGGCCACAAGATCTTCCTCGATCTGAAACTCCACGATATCCCCAATACCGTAAAGAAGTCCATGGCGGTTCTGTCCCGTCTGGACGTGGATATGACCAATCTGCACGCAGGCGGTACGGTTCGTATGATGGAGGCGGCCATTGAGGGCCTGACCCGTCCCGACGGCACGCGCCCCCTGCTCATCGCCGTGACTCAGCTCACCTCCACCGACGAGGAGAGCATGAAGCGAGACCTGCTCATCGACCAGCCCATCGCCGACGTGGTGCTCCATTACGCGCACAACGCCAAGATCGCGGGTCTGGACGGCGTTGTTTGCTCCCCTCTGGAAGCGGGCAAGGTTCACGAGCGTTGCGGTGACAACTTTGTGACCGTGACCCCCGGCGTCCGCTTCGCTGACGGTGATATCGGCGACCAGAAACGTGTCATGACCCCCGCCGAGGCCAAGAAGATCGGCTCGGACTACATCGTGGTCGGCCGTCCCATCACCGCCGCCGAGGATCCCGTCGCCGCTTACAACCGCTGCGTAGCAGAATTCTGCGACTAAGGAGTACGCAAGGGGCGTTGCCCCTTGACCCCACCAAGAACCCTTTTTGAAAAAAGGGTTCTTGGAACTCCCCAAAACTTGAAAAAATTCCTAATCCTTTTTTGAAAGTTCTTGAAAGTCTTGAAAACTTCTTTCAAGAAGTTTTCAAGTGGGGTTTGGGGCAACGCCCCAAGACAAAATGACAAGGAGATACAACATGGAAAGCTATAAGAGAGAGTTTATTGAATTTCTGCAGTCCGCAGGTGTTCTGAAGTTTGGTGATTTCACCGCCAAGAGCGGCCGCAAGATTCCGTATTTCATCAATGCGGGCATGATCAAGACCGGCAACGACATTGCCCGCCTTGGCGAGTTCTACGCTAAGGCGTATTTTGAGAAGCTGGGCGCCAAGCAGGCCGTTCTGTACGGCCCTGCCTACAAGGGTATCTCCCTGTCGGTGTCCGCTGCCGTGGCTCTGTCCAAGAACGGTCTGAACGTCCCCTTCTTCTTCAACCGCAAGGAGGTC
>CAJGEA010000115.1 GCA_904502015.1 uncultured Clostridia bacterium
GAGCCCATCCGCATATTGCTGACCATGCTCTGCTACTACAAGGAGTCCCTTCCGCAGGGCGCGCCGTCCTCGCCCGCGATCACGAATATCATTATGTATGATTTTGACGAGAAGGTGGGGGCGTACTGCCGAGGAAAGGGCGTTGCATACACGAGATATTGCGACGATATGACGTTTTCGGGGGATTTTGATGAAGCGGAAATCATGGTGTTTGTCAAAAATGAGCTGAAAAAACTCGGGTTGCTTTTGAAAAACCGCAAAACGGCGGTCATCCCCGCGTCCAAGCGGCAAACGGTGACGGGCATTGTTGTCAACGAGAAAATCAATCTGACGCGGGACTACAAAAAGAAGATTCGACAGGAGATGTACTACATCGGGAAATTCGGCCTTGACGAGCATTTGAAGAGGTTGGGTATCGCAGACAAGCAGGGATATCTCGGTTCGCTTGGGGGGCGGATTTCGTTCGTTTTGCAAACGCTTCCGAACGATCGGGAATTTTTGCACTACAAGAAATTACTGGAAAAGAAGACATAGAAAAACGCCGATGGAGATCCCTGCCTCTCCATCGGCGTTTCGTTGCGTTATGGTGACGTTATATGCCGTAAGTCCCCGTCAGCGGATCCCTGAAAATGCCGATTTCGGGCGTGACAAAGGTGAAGACGGTAAAGAAAAGAGCCATGAGGCAGAGAAGGGCAACCGCCAACTTGGGGTTTTTGCACGGGGTGGCTTCGTTGCCAAGCAGCCGCGTTTCATAGATATACGCCACCGCCGCTGAGATAAAGAAAATGGCAATGTTGATCCAGTCGGGGGACGGGCCGATCACACCGTTGTAGGTGTAAAAGATCACGGGGATCAGGACAAGACCGAGCAGGATACCGCGCAGCTTGACGCACCAAAAATCTGCGCGCTCTTTGAAAAAGAAGCTCTGCACAATGGCAAAAAGAAACATCGGCCAGAACAGCAGCTTCATGTGCTCCCACGTGGATTCGTTCACGCCCGAAAAGGGGGCGACCAAGACGGATTTCCCCGTAAAGTCGTACAGAAAATGCAGCAGCGTGCCGCCCAATGACGTCACGGCAAAGCCGAAAAGCTGCCAAAGTCCGATTGATCGTTTCATAACGCCTCCGCTTAGAAAATCGGTAGTATAGTGTATGACGCGTTCTTTTCGGATATACGAATCATTTGTTGACAGAGCCATGGAAATTTGATATAATGAATACGCTAATCTCAAAGAAAAGGTAAAAGTATCGATCGACCGGGAGAAAAATTATGGTACTCAAAACACCCCGTGTCATCCTCCGCCCGTGGTGCGAGGATGACCGCGTCACCGATGCTGGCCGCATCAGTGACGCCGAAAGCCTGTATACATACGCGAGCGACCCCGAGGTGGGCCCGCCTGCGGGATGGCCGCCCCACACGAGCGTGGAGAACAGCCGCGAGATCATCCGCACGGTGCTGTCCGCGCCCGATACCTTTGCCGTGTGCCTGAAAGAGAACGGCCAGCCTGTCGGAAGCATTGGATTCCATCGCAAAGACCTCGCTACGGCGGATGACGAATATGAGCTCGGCTATTGGATCGGCAAGCCCTTTTGGGGGCAGGGGCTCGTTCCCGAAGCCGCGCGCGAGATGCTCCGCTACGCTTTTGAAGACCTCAAAATGAATCGCATCTGGTGCGGCTATTACGACGGCAATGAAAAATCCCGCCGCGTGCAGGAAAAGCTGGGGTTCGTCTATCAGCGAAAGACCGAGGGCATTGAGGTGTCGCTGCTCGGTGAGATCCGCACGGGGTATAGTAACCTTATGACGAGGGCGCGTTGGCAAAAGGTCGGGCTGTTCCGACAGCAGAAAAAACTGCTCGGTACCTTTCTTCAAAGCGGCGCCATCTCTCGGGCGCAGTACGACAAGAGCCTCGGTGATTTGCGCGAACTCATGGAGATGCGCGGGGTAGAATAAAACAAAAAGGTATGAAAATCGAGAATAACGTCTTAAAGCACTATTTGAAAAACGTATATTTTATCACGGGAACCGCCTACGCGGGCAAGTCCACGACGGTGAGGATGCTGGCCGAGCGGTACGGGATGGTCATGTGCGGCGAGAATTATCACATGGCGGTGTCCGAGACCGTGGCAACGCCCGAAACACACCCCGACCTATGCTACAACAGGAGCCTGACCGATTGGCGCGCGTTCGTCACGCGCTCGCCCGAGGAATACGAGCGTTGGATCTACGCAGTCGGGCGCGAGGCGGCGGAGTTTGAGGTCGCTCATCTGATCGCCATAGCGCAGGCGGGGAAGGTGATCGCGGACACCAATATCCCCCTCGATATTTTGCGGGAAATTTCCGATTACGATCACGTAGCGGTGATGCTGTCACCGCAGTCCATGAGCGTGGAGCGGTTCTTTGACCGCAATGACCCCGACAAGCAGTTCCTCTTGAACGTCATCGACAGTTGTGATGACCCCGAGGCGGTCATGGAAAACTACCGCGCGGGGCTTGCGCGGATCAACAGCCGCGAGCACTACGACGAGTACGCAAGCAGCGGATTTTTCACCGTCGTGCGCGAGGATACCGACGAGGATACGCGCGAGCGTGTCTGTGACACCGTTGCCAAGCATTTTGGCCTTATGTGATCGATGCGGGAGTGGATATGAATCAATACCTCAAAAATTTAAATAAGATCGAATTCGTCGTGACCTACGCCTGCACGGGGCGGTGTAAGCATTGCTCCGAGGGAGAGCACACGTCTTGCGGCGAGCGGATTGAACCGCAAATTGCCGCGGATGCGGTGCGGAAGATTGCGGCGGAGTATGACATCAAAACCGTGATGACTTTCGGCGGTGAGCCGCTTTTATATACGGACGCGGTCTATGCCATCACGACCGCCGCCAGGAAATTGAATATTCCCAAACGCCAGGTCATCACCAACGGCTATTTTTCCAAGAATGCCGAAAGAATCCGCGAGGTCGCGGAGCATCTTGCCGCGTGCGGTGTGAACGATCTGCTGTTGTCGGTAGATGCGTTCCATCAGGAAATCATACCGCTTGACGTGGTGAAGCAGTTTGCCACCGAGGCAAGGAAGCGCGGCATCCCGATTCGGCTGCAACCCGCGTGGCTTGTGAGTGCCGTGGATGACAATCCGTACAACGTAAAAACGAGAGAGATTCTCGGCAGCTTTGCTGAAATGTCACTTCCCGTGGGGGAAGGAAACGTGATTTTCCCCGAGGGGAACGCGTTGAAATATCTCTCGGAGTATTTCACTCACACACTTCCCGAAAATCCGTACGTGGAAGATCCGCGCGACGTGTGTTGCGTGTCATTCTCGCCCAACGGCGACGTTCTCGGCAGGAACGTGTACGAGCGCGATATTATGGAAATCATAGAAGATTATGCTCTGTAAGAGAGCAGTTTGAATTTGGAGTTATATTATTTTATTGCGAAAGGGCAAGAGGTCTTATAATCAAATTTGGGTTTGACGGAGGTGACTTGGATGATAGATATTACTGCTTGGATGAATGATTTTTTGCGGAAGCTAAATGATACTTTTGAAAACCGCGTATGGTTTGTCGGCTTGCAAGGCAGCTACGGCCGCGGTGAAGCTCGTGACACAAGCGACATTGACGTTGTCGTGATACTTGACGAGCTGTCCACCTCGGATATTCAAGCCTACAATGTCATGTTAGATACTCTGCCGGAGAGAGAGCTGATCTGCGGTTTTCTTTCGGGGAAGGACGAGCTTTTCCGATGGGAGCCTTCCGACCTTTTTCAGTTCTATTATGACACGACACCCATAAAAGGCAGCCTTGATGAATTGCTTGCGGTCATTGACGGGGCGGCTGTGGACAGGGCCATCAAAATCGGCGCGTGCAACATCTACCACGGCTGTGTGCATAATATGCTGCACGAAAAGAGCGAGGACATTTTGCTTGGGCTGTATAAATCCGCCTCTTTCGTTGTGCAGGCGATCGTTTTCAAGCAAACGGGCAAATACATCAAGCATCAAAAAGACCTGCTGGGCGCGGTTCCCGCCGATGAACGAAAGATTATGGACACCTTTTTGATGCTGAAAAACGGCGAAGCCGTGGAGTTCGGCGCAATGTCGGAAGCATTGATCGCTTGGGCTAAAAATCAGATTGAGGAGAAGAATTTATAATACTTGAAACAGACGTACGGTCAAAAAAGGCTTATTCAACCCCGAGGGCGGGGGAGAACAAGCCTTTTTGGTATATCACGAAAGCGGGATTGCGGGATGGGGGCGGTGTTTCACGTCGGACGTTATACGTCGGACGTTATACGTCGGACGTTATACGTCGTCCTCTCGCAGAGGCTTCACGCGGTAAAAATCCAGAATGGGGATGAGGACGAGCGCGGTCAGACCGGCGTTGAACCCGCCGTTATACAGAACGAAGCCGCCGTGCATCTCGGCGGTCACGGCGCAGATGATCGCGCTCATAAAGCCCGCCAACACGCCGTAGCGGAATCCGTACTTGCCCGCGATGGGGCAGAGTCCCGTTGCGAACGCAAGGCCGTTGATGTACGCCTGCGTGGAAAGCGTCCAGGGCATATCAAAATCCGTCAGAAGGCAGATCCCGAGGACAACGGCAAACAAGGCGGCGAAGCCAACCGCGATGGGAAAGACGTTTCGGGGGTGCTGTCCGTCAGCCGCGAAGGTAAGGGCGGCAAATACGATGCCCACGGTCGCCCCGGTAAAGCCGGCTCCCGAGGGGAGCAAGGGGAAGATGGACGGGAGTACCATGACCAGGTTCAGGTAGGCCAGAATTGCAAGGCCATACAGCGCGATGTTAATGAGGCAAAGCGACATGCCGAATTTGTCCGTAAAATCGGTGCCGTATCCCGTGCAGCGCAAAAGCTCACGGTATCGGCGCAGGCTTTTCTTGTTGAGAATAAAGCCGACGAGGAAGGTAACGGCAAACAGGATGAGGAAGAACACGTTCATGAATTCCCGATAACCGTAGGGAAGCGCGGCGTAGGTCGGGTTGACGATGGGGGTGTTCACGGGCTTGTCCACGCCGAGCGAGCTATACATAAAGGCGTTGAGGAAGATACCCAAAATGCCGATGGCCAGCCCCGCCTTGTAGAGATTGTATCCGCGGTGCATGGCCGTGGTGCCGGGCAGCAACGCGGGGATGATAAAGCCGATGGCGAGTCCGCATACCAGCGCGAGCGCGGCACCGACCCAGTTGACGTTGACGGACAGCGCATCGTATTTTCCGATGGCGTAGCGGAAGACCAGCTCACTCACGAAGGGGGCGAGAGCCGTTGAGAAAAAAGCGATGTGAATGTTCTCGCTGACCTTCTTTTTCATCACGCCGCAGTAGAGAAGGATGCCGAAGAAGGGCGGCCACATATTCAGAAAATTCAAGCCGTAGAAGCAATGTGCCACGATGAGCATGTAGCCCGCGAGAATGGTGGCATTGGCCTTGGCGCGGCTCACAAACACCATCAGGTTGGCAAACAAGCCGCAGATCGCGGCGTTGAACAGCGTGCTTCCCAGACCGCCCAGTGCGAAGTAATCCGTGACGAGCTTGCTGGGCGAGGTTAAGATGCGAAGGAGATTCTCAAAGAAATCCCACTCCTTGGTGTAAAGCACGGCGATTGGTGTGGCGGCCAGAAAAAAGAGGCTGATAAAGACGGGGTAGGCGTATATGAGTCGGTGACTCCGCCGAATTTCTTGGTCGGACATGGATGCGGACATGGATTGCGCCTCCTGCAAGATAGTATGGGCACGGCGAGCTGTGTTGTATGGAAAGCGTATTTGGAGGTTGCGGGTAGCGTGAAGTGGGATCGCGCCCGCCGCGTAAAAACAAAAATTAGCAGATTGCACAAAGGCAACCTGCTAATTTTGGTCTAAGTGACAGGACTTGAACCTGCGGCCTCTACCACCCCAAGGTAGCGCTCTACCAGCTGAGCTACACCTAGATGCGCTTTAAAATGCAAGGCACTCTTCAGCGACTTGCTTATTATACCATATTGCATCTCAAATGTCAAGCGATTTTTTTGAAAAAAGTTGCACAAAGCGGACGGAGATTTATGAGGGAATCTGCATAAATTTGTCAACGGCGTATTTATTTTAGCCGTTTTTTAAATTTGGATTTATCGAACGGTTTATAACAACCCATGGTAGGGGCGCACTGTGTGCGCCCGCGGGCGTTCAAAGAACGCCCCTACACCCTTAAACCAAAGAATATCTATACCCGATAAGGAATATTGCTGTTTTACC
>CAJGEA010000116.1 GCA_904502015.1 uncultured Clostridia bacterium
CTTGCTTTTGCTTGTACTTTAATCTCCTGTTGTTCAATTGTCAATGATCCATATCTCGCCGCGTTTCGCGCGACTCGATTATTATACCACATCCTCGCAGGCTTGTCAAGGGGTTTCGCAAAACTTTTTTAAAAAGTTTTTTTCGAACCGCTCACCGACTTCCTTCGCGTGGACAGCTTGCATATTATAGCACATCAGGGTGGGGTTGTCAAGCGTTTTTTTACAAAAAAATACACTTTGGTTAATCGTTCAGTTTGCACGATAGATATAGTCCGTTTTTGTGCATCGTGCACAGTTTCAGAGCATGAAAGGAAGCCGCCCCATGCGAGGCGGCTTCCAAAAGGAGTTACTATAATTAAACGGTGGGAATCTCCAGCTCGATCTCGCGGCCCAGCTTGGAGGAGCGAGCGATACCGTCCAGGATCGCCTGGTTGTAGACGATCTGAGAGGAAGGAACGGGTGCCTTGCCGCCGGTCTTGATGGCATCCAGGAAGCTGCGGATCTTGCGATCGAACAGGCTGGGGCCGCCGTCGTTGATGATCGGCACCTCGGTCTCGTAGTTGATACCGCCGATGGTCTTGTAGATCTTCATCGCGCCGCCGACAGAGCCGTTCCAGCAGTCGGTGGAGGGGATACGCAGACCGCCCTTGGTACCGAGGATAATGGTATCACCGGGGGTGTCGATATTCATGGCCCACGCGATACGGAAGTCCAGAATAATACCGCCCTCCAGGCGAACGAATGCGGCGGCGAAGTCGTCCACGCCGAACAGCTCGGCGTACTCGGGGTGACCGTCATAGGTGGTGGGGTTCTTACCGAAGAAATCGCTCTTGTAGCCCGTAACCGTCAGAGGCTTGGGATAGCCGATGGCGTTGAGCACCATATCCAGCGAGTAGCATCCGATATCAGCCAGAGCACCCAGACCTGCGGTCTTGTCCTCGATGAAGGACGTACCGAAGGGGGTGGGAATACCGCGACGGCGGCCGCCGCCGGTCTGGATGTAGTAGATCTGACCCAGCTCGCCAGAGTCCACGATCTTCTTGATCATCTGCATGTTGGGATCCAGTCTGGGCTGGAAGCCGATGGAGAGGATCTTGCCGCTCTCCTTCTCCGCCTTCATGACCTCGATCGCCTCGTCCAGCGTGACGGTAAAGGGCTTCTCCAGCATAACATTGATGCCCTTCTGCAGCGCGTAGATGGCGGGGCCTGCGTGCTGACGGTTGTAGGTGCAGATGGAAACGGCGTCGAGCGCGAGGCTCTCGTCGTCCAGCATCTCCTTGTGGGAAGCGTAGTCGGTCTTAATACCCTCCAGACCGAACCTCTTGAAGAACGCCTCGGCCTTGCCGGGGACGATATCCGCGCCCGCGACGATCTCTACGTCGGGCATGCGGAGGTAGGAATCCATGTGTGCCTCTGCAATCCAGCCGCAACCGATGATACCGATGCGGAGCTTCTTTGTCGTGTCGATCACGGTTTCAACCTTCTGGTTGGCGTAATCCAGATTTGCAGCCATTTTTTCTGCCATGATGGTAATCTCCTTTTTATAAAATTACAAATAACTTCCTTATATTATATACGCCCGCAAGCGATATATACACGCAAGGTCAAGCGAGGGAGCGCAAATATCCAAGGCTCTTCTCGGCGCACTCCAGGGGAGTCAGACCCATGGAGGGCTGATCCTGCTCGACAACCAGCCATTCAGCACCGCTCTCAGCGGCGGCGGCGATGATACCGGGTACGTCCTGCACGCCGAAGCCAACGGGACGGAACTCAAAGGGCTGCTCGTCGGCCTTCTTCTCCTCGGCCTCGATGCCGATGAGCTCGTACATGTGCTCAGACTTGCCACCCGCATAATCCTTGAGGTGTACGACAGGCGCGCGGCCTGCGAACTTGCGGACGTAGGGAGCGGGATCCTCACCGCCCACGCGCACCCAGCAGGTATCCAGCTCGGTCTGAAGCAGGTCGGCGGGAACGGTATCATAAAGAACCTCCAGCGCGTACTTGCCGTCGATCTTCTCAAACTCAAAATCGTGGTTGTGGTAGAGCAGGGTCATGCCCAGATCACGGGCGACCTTACCCAGCATGGCGGCGTTCTCCACCACCTTGGCAAACCCGTCGGTGCCGGGGCGGCACTCGGGTGTCAGGTAGGGGATGACCACGTAGCGGCAGCCGATCTCGGCGTAGGTGCGAAGCACACCCTCGGGATCAGCGACCATATCGTAATAAGGAACGTGAGCAGAGATGGGGGTGAGCCCCAACTCGGCGCAGGCGGCCTTGATCTCGGCCGCGGTAAGCCCGTTAAGCCCCGCGAACTCGACGCCGTCGTAGCCCATGTCCTTGACCTTCTTTAAGGTACCCTTGAAATCCGCGGCGCAATCGTCGCGCAAGGTATACAATTGAATCGCGATCGGTAACATACGGTTTCTCCTTGCAAATTTCAGATATGGGCAGGAAAGCCCACTGGTCGTATTATACCATACCCTCTCCGCCAAGTCAAGCGGTTTTGCCAATTTTAACATTGGTATTTACAGTTTTCTTGTGCATACAACACGCAAACGGCGGCAAATCCGCGCAGCGATCAGGCATTTCAGCACGTCGGGCAAAAGGTAGGGCAGAACGCAGGACACAACCACCGCCGCAACACCGCTCGCCCCCGAGCCCGAGGCGTACAGAATGGCGTACCATGCCGTACCGACGGCATAACAAACTGCCACGCCGAAAGAGAACGCGCCCACGTATTCGCCAAGCGAGGGTCTTCCATTCGCCGCGCGGCGGCCAAGCAGGGCCAGCAGCCCGCCGATCACCGCCGCCGCAGGAAGCATACCCCAAAGGTAGCCGCCCGTCGTCCCGACAAGCACACCAATGCCGCCACCAAATCCCGCAAAGACGGGCAATCCCAATCCACCCATCAGCAGGTAAATGGCAACCGCGACCGTCCCGCGCCTCCCGCCCAGCAGGCCCACCGTAGCACACAGCCCCAGCGTTTGCAGGGTAACGGGAACGCCGATCGGCATGGGAATCGCCACCCACGCGCACGCCGCCATAAGGGCGGCACCGAGTCCGACATAGGCCGCGTTGCCAGAGGCGCGGCGAAGAGATATTCGATTCATGGCGCGCTCCTTTCTTGCAACATGGCAGTACCTTTTCATGATACCACACCCCCGCCCGATTGTCAAGATGGCCACCAATGTAACCTCCACGGTTCGAGGCAGATCGCGGCGGTCATGATTGTCCGCCGCGTGGCATATAGTGAAGCAAAGATGCTCCATACGCAAACGAAAGGAATCCGCCATGCCACAACTGACCCGCACGCCCCCTTCTTCCCCAAGTCACGCTCCCGCCTCGCCCCACCCTCTCACCCCCGTCGAAGTGGAGCGATCCCGTGCTAAACACGGGAGCAACCATCTCTCCCGCCGTCGGCGGCGAAGCTTCGCGCGGCAGTTTCTATCCAACTTCAGCGATCCCGTCATCCGCATCCTGCTGTGCGCGCTGGGGCTCAATCTTCTGTTCGCCTTCAAAGGAGCGGATTGGTTTGAAACGGGCGGGATCGCGCTGGCGGTCTTTCTCGCCACCCTGATCTCCACCCTGTCGGAATACGGCTCGGAGGCGGCGTTCTCCCGCTTGTCCGAGGCGTGCGCCCACACCGTTTGTCGGGTACGCCGCGCCACCCGTTCGCGCGCCAATGTCATCAATGTCAACGTGTGCGAAATCTCTATTGAGGAGATCGTGGTGGGGGACACCGTTCTCGTGGGGGCGGGGGAGATGATCCCCGCCGACGGGGTGCTGCTGTCAGGGCGGCTCACGGTGGATCAATCCGCCATGACGGGGGAGAGCCGTGAGGTGGATAAAACACCGCTCGCAGACGGCGGAATGTGGGTAGACACCCCCGGCAACGCGTCCTCCCCCCATCACCCTTCGGCGCTCTTTCGCGGTTGTACCGTACTGGGCGGCAACGGCGAGATGCTGGTCACTCGAGTGGGGGACAAGACGTTTCTCGGTGAGATCTCGGCCGAGGTGCAGGCCGACACGCGGGAAAGCCCGCTGAAAATCCGCCTTTCCAAACTCGCCTCCCAGATTAGCCGCCTCGGGTACGTGGCCGCCGTGCTGGTCGCGCTCGTTTTCCTCGCTCAGTCCTTTTTGATTGACAGCGGATTTGACCGCACCGTCATCCTCGCCAAGCTAAGCGACTGGCGGTACGTGTGGCAACAGCTCTTCGGCGCCCTGACGTTGGGGCTGACCGTGCTGGTGGTGGCTGTGCCCGAGGGGTTGCCCATGATGATCGCGGTCGTCCTGTCCTCCAACATTCAAAAAATGGTGCGTGACGAGGTGCTGGTACGCAAGCCCGCGGGCATTGAGGCAGCGGGGAGCATGAATCTGCTCTTTACCGACAAAACGGGGACACTGACCGAAGGGAGGCTATCGGTCGGGCGCATCCTCACGGCGTGGACGGACTTTGACTCTCCCGCCGCACTCGCCTCGGCCTCTCCTACCCTTCTCAGCTTCTTCGCCGACGCCTGCCGCACCAACACCTCATCCACGGCAGGCACAACCGCCGACACCGCCGCCCCTTGCGCCCTTGGCGGGAATGCGACCGACCGCGCTCTGCTGGACGCTGTTCTGCCGTTCGTTACCGCCGCCGAGGGCGGGCTGGTACCCACCTCCCCCTCGCTCATTCTGGCGCAGACCCCCTTTGATAGCGAAAAAAAATGCTCCACCGCCACGGTACGGCGGGGCGGCCGCGCCGTAACCTACGTCAAGGGCGCGCCCGAGCGCATCCTTCCCCGCATATCCACCGCGTACGCCGCCGACGGCAAGCGCGCACCGCTCGACCGCCGTGCGCTGGAGCGCCGCATTCGGGACCTGACCTCCCACGGCGGACGAGTGATCCTGCTCGCCGAGGCGGACGGCACCTCGGACGATCGCGCCCCCCTCGCGCTGGTCTGCGCCGTTCTGCTGGAGGATCGCCCGCGTGCCGAGGCCCCCGCCGCGGTCGCCGAACTGCGCGGGGCGGGCATCCATATCGTCATGATGACGGGGGACAACCGCGACACCGCCCGTGCCATCGCCGCATCCTGCGGCATCCTGGGGGACGGCGTTGACCTCGTTTTGGACAGCGAGGAGCTCTCTCGCATGACCGACGGGCGGGTGCGGGAGCTGCTCCCCCGCATCGGGGTGATCGCCCGCGCCCTGCCCACCGACAAGAGCCGCATGGTACGCATCGCGCAGGAGGCCGACCTGGTGGTGGGCATGACGGGGGACGGCATCAACGACGCCCCCGCCCTCCGCCGCGCCGACATCGGCTTTGCCATGGGCTCGGGCACCCAGGTGGCCAAGGACGCGGGGGACATCATCATCATGGACAACAACCTCGCCTCCATCTCCCGCGCCGTGCTATATGGGCGCACCATTTTCAAGTCCATCCGCAAGTTCATCACCCTCCAGCTCACCATGAACGCCTCAGCCGTGGGGGTGACCATGCTCGCTCCCCTGCTCGGCGTGCAGTCCCCCGTGACTGTGGTGCAAATGCTGTGGATCAACCTCATCATGGACACCCTCGGCGGTCTGGCATTTGCGGGCGAAGCGCCGCTCCCTGCCTACATGAAGGAAAAGCCCAAGCGGCGGGATGAGCCCATCTTGAACCGCTACATGGTCGGAGAGATCGCCTGGCTCTCGTTCTTTACCGTCCTGCTTTGCCTGCTCTTTCTCAAGCACCCCGCGATCACGTGGCAGTTCCGCCAAGCCCCCGACAACATCTACCTCCTCACTGCCTTCTTTGCCCTTTTCATTTTCGCCTCGGTATTCAACTGCTTCAACGCTCGCACCGATCGCCTGCGCCCATGGGCGGGGCTTTCCCGCAACCGCGCCTTTACCCTCATCATGACCGCCGTCCTCGCCATCCAGATCGTGTTCGTCTACCTCGGCGGGGCAGTCCTCCGTACCGCCCCACTCACCCCGCGTGAGCTCGCCGTCACCTTCGCCCTCGCCCTCACCGTCTTCCCCGCCGAGTTGATCCGCAAAATCTTCCGCCGCCTCTCGGGCAAGGGGGAGGGGTATTGAAAGAGCGGCGTTCTTCAAATTGGGGTTTATCTGGGAGAACGCCGGGGGAACTTCTTGCAAGAAGTTCCCCCGAACCCCCTCAAGAACCTTCAAAAATATATTTAAAAAAGCGTTTTGAAATAATGTTTTTTAAGGTTTTTGGGAGTCCAGAACCCTTCGCGA
>CAJGEA010000117.1 GCA_904502015.1 uncultured Clostridia bacterium
AGGGGGGAACGCCCTCTGACGCGCGGCGAAAGCCGCAAGAAAATTTGCAATAACCAAAAACATACGGAACAAGAAAAACACCCAAAACTTTTATGTGATATGAAATTTTCTTGCACCTACCGGTGCGCGTCGGGGCGCTCAAGGCCGCCCCCGACACCGCCGGCCGATCTTTGTTAGGTGCAGGGGGCTTTGCCCCCCTGCACCCCCTTAGCACCCGTGGACACACAAATTCAAACAGTTCGATAAACCCCAATTTGCAAGTGATTTTTGAAGCGAAAAATGTGGTAAATACAATGTAATTATCTTAAAATAGCAAAAAAAGTCGAAATATCCAATTTTGATAAAAATTTCCAAAAATTCTCAAAAACCTATTGACAAATTATCCCAGTATAGGGTATAATATGTTTGCAAACACAAAAGCCCGTCGAAGCACGGGGAAAAACATAGGAAAAGGAGAGTATCAATTATGAAATCTACGGGAATGGTTCGCAAGGTGGATGAGCTGGGACGCATCGTGCTCCCTATCAGCATTCGTCAGAACATGGGCATCGGGGCGCGCGACAGCGTGGAGATCTTCACCGACGAGAACCGCATCATCCTGCAAAAGTACCAGTCGTCCTGCATCTTTTGCAACAACGCCGATGATCTGACGTACTTTAACGACCAGCGCATTTGCCGCGAGTGTCTGGAAAAGCTGAAGAAGCTGAACTGATACCGTTTCGCCGTCCCTCGCCCCCGCGCGGGGTGCCGAAGCCCCGCACGGGGGGGCTGGGACATCCTATGTCGGATGGGCGAGGGATATGCGCGTGTGGAACAACGTGAGAAATAAAAACAGGAAGGGGGGATATCTGTGATTCATACCGATTCGGCATCATCGCGCGGCGGTTTTCGGGGGCTGACGGCTTCCACGCTCAAGCTCGTGGCCTGCATCCTCATGGCGGTGGATCACGTGGGCATGACCTTCTTCCCCGATAGGATCGCGTGGCGCGCCGTGGGGCGGTTGGCGTTTCCGCTGTTCGCCTTTTTTATTGCCGAGGGCTGTCGCTACACCCGCAATAAGCTCAAGCGGCTGGGGCTTTTGCTCGCGGTGGGCGGGGGCTTTGCGCTGGTGTACGCGCTGTACGCGGGGGAGGTGTACGGCAATATCTTCCTCACCTTTTCGGTGTCGGTCTGTATGATCTACCTCTGGCAGAACGTCAAGCGATGGCTCTTTGAGCGGCGGGATGCGCTTCGAAGCGCGGGCGCGCTGGCTCTGCTGGCAGTTGCCCTGCTCGGCGCGGCGGTGCTGTTTCGCCTCGTGCATTTCGAATACGGATACACGGGTATGCTGGTGCCGCTGTTCGTCAGCCTGCTTGATTTCCGCGGCATGAATGTTTCCCCTCGCTGGGCTCGGTTGGATACCCACGCCGCGCGCCTTGCCTGCATGACGGTGGGCCTCGTTATGCTCTCCCTCAATGGGCGCATGGGGCAGGTACAGTTCTTCTGCCTCCTTGCCCTGATCCCCCTCGCGCTCTACAACGGGCAGATCGGTCGCCGCGGCTGGAAGTACGGCTTTTACCTGTTCTATCCGATGCACCTTCTCGTCATTGAGGGGGTAGCGATGTTGCTCGAATATCTGTCTTGAATCGCCTCCCCGAGGATGCGGCGTCGTCCGCTTCCTCGGGGTTTTTGCGCATTTTGTATGTGTATGTGCATATACAAAATATTACTTTTGTCCACAATCATCCTTGCATTTCGGGGAAGAATGTGGTATAATACTGTAAACTGGAAAAATAATGTGCGGATGGCGCGGTATGCGCCCCCGAAAACGGCGAAAAACGAAAGGATGCAGGAATATGAACGGATTGGGAACCATCATCAATGCGCTGGCCATTGTGGTCGCCGGCGGTATCGGATCCATGTTCCGCGGTAAGCTGCGCCCCTCCTACCAAAAGATCACGGTGGAGGCGTGCGGTCTGATTGCCCTCGTCTGGGGCTTTATCGGCCTGTGGGACGGGCTGTTCACCACCGAGGGAGAAACGCTCGCGCAGACAAAGGGTATGCTGCTCGTGATATTCGCCCTGCTGGTGGGTACCATGTTCGGCACGGCGCTCGGGCTGGACAAGGGCCTGGACGCCATTGGCAAGGTGTTCCGTAAAATGGTGCAAAGCAGCGACCAAAAGGAGGCAGAACGCCGCGCGGCGCACGAGGCCGCCACGGCGGCACAGACCGACGGTGCCCCCGCCCAAAAACGCCGCTCCTTGCACGATCTGCCCACCTACGACCTGCCCTCGGCGCGGTCGGGGGATCGCTTCCTTGACGGCTTTGCTATCTCCACCCTGCTGGTGTCGGTGGGCACCATGCTGGTGCGCGGCGCGTACGCCGACGCAACCGAGGGAGATATGAAACTGCTGTACGTCAAGGTTGCGGTGGACTTCACGCTGATCCTGCTCCTCTCCACCGTGTACGGTGTGAGCGTAAGCTTTTCCGCCGTTCCTCTGCTGGTATTCCAGGGCGGATTTACCGTGCTGGCTATGGTGACCGAAACCTTCCTCACCTCTGCGCTGATCAGTCAGGTGGGATTTGTTGGTTCGGTGATGATTGTGCTCGTGGGCTTTAACCTCTGCTTTGGTAAGCGAATTCGGGTTGGCAATATGCTGCCCGCTCTCGCCGTGCCCATCATCTATACCTGGATCGTGGCGATCGCGGAGAAAATGACCGAGAAATAAATCAAAATAAATTAAAGGAAGTACAAAACAATGGCTAAGGGTAAGCATTCGTACAGCAAGAAACGTAAGGAAGAGCAAGCCGAGCTGGATCGGCAGAAAAAAGCATCCCGCGCGGGATGGTTCAAGAGATACATGACGCGCTACTTCATCGACGCGATGGGCGCAATGGCGCTGGGTCTGTTCGCCTCCCTGCTCATCGGCACGATTTTTGACACGGTAGGGAACTACGTGGACCTCCCCCTGCTCAAGACCATCGCCACCTACGCCAAGGGCGCAACCGGCATGGCGATCGGTGTGGCGATCGCGTTTAAGCTGGGCGCGCATCCCCTCGTGATATTCTCTGCCGCCGCCGTGGGCGCGATGGGTAACGCCATGGGCGCGGTACTGCTTGACAACGGCATCATTCAGTGGGCGGCGACCGCCAAGGGCGACGTGGCCGAGAGCATCTTTTACAGCGCAGGCCCCGCGGGCGCGTTCTTTGCGGTCATCATCGCCTGCGAGATCGGTATGCTGGTTTCCAAAAAAACACCCGTGGATATTCTCGTCACCCCCGTCGTCACCCTGCTCGCCGGCTTTGCGGGCGCGTGGCTGTTCTGCCCGCTGGTGTCCTACGTCATGTATTTCCTCGGTATCTTCATTGCTTCGACGACCACCCTCTACCCCCTGTTCATGGGCATTATCGTGTCGGTCGTGGTGGGAATCATTCTGACGCTCCCCATTTCCAGCGCGGCGATCTGTGCTATGATCTTTTCGACTGCCGCCGTGGAGGTCGCCACCGCCAACGGCACCGTGGAGGGACTTCTGCTGGCCGGTGGTGCGGCAACCGTGGGTTGCTGTGCGCAGATGGTAGGCTTTGCCGTCAGCAGCTTCCGTGAGAACAAGTGGGGCGGTCTGATCTCGCAGGGCCTCGGTACGTCCATGCTCCAGATGGGCAACATCTGCCGCCATCCCCAGATCTGGATCCCTCCGACACTCGCCGCCGCCATCTGCGGCCCTCTCTCCACCATGATCTTCAAGCTGGAGTGCGTGGGCGTTTCGGCGGGCATGGGTACCTGCGGTATGGTGGGCCCCATCGGCATCATTTCCTCCACCGAGCATTCGTCCATGATGTGGGTGGGCCTCGTCCTCTGTTGCCTCGTCCTCCCCGCCGTCCTCTCCCTTTTGTTCAGCGAGATCATGCGCCGCCTCGGCTGGATCCGCGAGGGATATATGAAGCTGGCGGAATGAGATTAAACATAACGACAACCCCCGACAGACGAGTCTGTCGGGGGTTTGTTGTTAGTAGGAGATCTCGCATCATTCCTCCGCCGGTTCGTCCTCGGTAGTGTCGGGGGCGGTGGTTTCGGTGGCGGGGTTTTGGACGCTGATGCGGTGGTACACATAGGCCTCGTCGTCCTCGTGGATGACCACGAGATAATCCTCACGCTTTTTATCGGTGGGGAAGGATTTGTTGTCGGGATCCATGCCGTACACCATGAAGGTGTGCGTCCACGCGCTCTTGCCCTCGGGCTTGACCTCACCCAGCGCCTTGGAGGCGTACTCGAAGGGAACCGTGCCCAGCCCCTTGTCCCCCAGCTTGCCCGCCAAGAGGAAGACATCATCGTCGTACATAAGGGTATCAAGGCTGCCCGTCTCGCGGGCGGCAACGTCCTTGTGGTAGTGCATACCGAGGTAGTAAAGTGCCACGCCGCACAGGGCAAACACCAGAAATACGATCAGCGCGCGCAGGGTAAGGGGCGATTTCTTGGTTTTGGTTTGGCTCATGTTTTTTATCCTTTCAGTGCATCAGAGGTCAGAACGCCCACACACCGTTTTCAAACACCTGTACGCGGCGGCCGTCCTCGGTCACGGCGACCACCGAGAGGTCATCGGTGCCGATCATGAAGTCCACGTGGATCATGGAGTCATTGACGCCCATTTTGTGCATCTCCTCGGTGGTGTACTTGGCGTAGTCCCGCACGCAGCTCGTGTATCCGTCGCCCATAGCGAAGTGGCAGGCGGCATTCTCGTCGAACAGGGTTTCGTAGAAGGTGATGCCCGAGGTGCGGATGGGGGAAGTGTAGGGAACCAACGCGCACTCGCCCAGCATGGCGGCACCCTCGTCCATAGACACCATCTGGCGGAGCAGAGCCTCGCCCCGCTCGGCGTGAACCTCGGTCACGCGGCCGCCCTCAAATTTCAGGGAGAAGCCGTCGATGATCTCGCCCTTGTAGGAAAGGGGCATGGAGGCGACCACCAGACCCTCGGCGCGACCTGCGTGGGGGGTGGTGAAGATCTCCTCGGTGGGGATGTTGGGATTGAACTCCTCGCCCCCCAGCGTGTGCTCGCTTGCACCGCAGAACACGCTCTCGGGCATCAGCTCCACCGTGAAATCGGTGCCGTTGGCGGATTTGTACTCCAGCGTGCGGATGCCGAGGCCGTTGAGATACTCACAGCGGCGGTGGAAGCTCTCGTTGTGGGTTTTCCACTCGGCGATGGGATCGAGATCGTTGCCGTCCCGGTCGATGACGCGGGCGGTGTAGAGAATGGCCTGCCACAGCTTTTCAATGGCCGTGGAGGTGCGGAGGCCGGGGAACACCTTGCGCGCCCATGCCGCGCCGGGGGCGGCGGCGACGCACCACTTGTACTTGTTGTCCATGGCGTCGCGGTAGGGCTTGACGACGTTATAGCGCGCCTGCTGGGCCTTGGCCTGCTTTTCCTGATTGATGCCCTTGAGTCCGTCGGGATCCTCCGAGAGAATATGGAGCATACAAGGATTGCGGTCGAGGCGGTACTGGAGCTTGGCACGCTCGAATTCCTCTACCGTGCCGAGGGTTTTGAGGGTTTGGAAGCGGGTGTGGAGCTTCTGGAGGGGCTGGTGATCCCACTCCACCATGACGCGGGACGCGCCCGCGCGGTAGCAGGCCTCTACGCACATGGTGACGAAATCGGGCTGATCCAGCGCGGCGTGGATGATGACGGGGTCGCCGCGTTTGACGGCAATGCCGCACTCGGCCAGCAGGCGGGCGTAATTTTTCAAAGTGGTCTTTTTCATATTGTTTTCCTTTCGACGGCTTGAATTGTGTTACATATAATGGTAGTATACCATAGGATGCCCGGAAAGTCAACGCATCCCGCACGGTTTTGCGGTTTTTTTCGTAACGAGCCATTCGGTGTTCAAATTGGGGTTTATCTGTTTGTTTGTCTTTATGTACTTTTCTCTCCGCGGCGAGAGAAAAGTACCAAAAGAAGCGCCGTTCAAGAGGAAACCTACGGTTTCCCTTGAAAATCCCTTCCCTTACATGGTGGCGCACGCGGTGCTTATGCACCGCGTTAATTGCGCCCCAAGTGACCTACACCAAGACTGCCGAGTTGTTGCCAAGCGTGGCAACCAACTCGGTCGCGCAGAGATGCCGTGCCGTGGGTAGGGGTTTTAAGACGGTCGGTTTATCTTAATTTTCCTTTACCCGGAAGGATAATTCCTATCTTGATACTTGTTAAATGCTGAGCATCA
>CAJGEA010000118.1 GCA_904502015.1 uncultured Clostridia bacterium
AACCCACCGACAACTCCAAATTTGAAGGCTTGCCTTACCTGCGTGCGATTCGGGCTTGGGGCGTGCGGACGAGCTCTGCCTCGTTGGCCGTTCCATTTGTGCAAGGACGCGCAAATGGAAAAAAACGGAATAATCCTGGATAAAATAAGACAAAAAGGAAGTAAAAGGGAATTTTAAGGCGTTGTTCAAAAAAATTGTGCAAAATGCGAGGGTGTAGAAAAATGGGTTCGATTTTTGTGCATTTTGCCATGCTTGTCATGTGAACGTGTAATGGTATACCGCAAAAAACTTGTGAAGGATATCGGTCGATCGATTGAACTTTGTAAATTATTTGCAAATAAAACGAAAACAATGACGAACAGTTTGTGAACAAATAGACGATGTTTACAGAAATTTATGCCGAAATTTACGCAAAATTCAAAATCTTAGCAACGTGATGCAGTCATGCGACCGTGAGGATTGATGTCGGGGTTATCAAGATGCACCCGTGAACAAATCGTGAACGAAAAAAAGAAGGCGTTTTTACGAGCCTTTTATATGTATAAAAAAACTCACCCCTTGACTTTTGTGGGGAATTGTGGTATGATGTAACGGTCAAATTAGGGTGTTTTGCAAGGACCCCGCCGAGATTTGGCACGCTGACTTTCGCTCAAATGTGCTGCCGCTCCAAAAAAAGGGTGATGGAACGGGCAATTTTCGGAAGTGGGCGTTCAACTCTCGCTCACCTGTCCATTTGTGTCGCGCTGCTTTCGGCTTCCGGCTTTACCATAGCCTGCCGTGCCAACCTCTGCACGGTCGGTGGTGGATGTCTGACTGCCGGGAGAGCCTAAGCCGGCGGACGTGCAGGAGAGTCATCGGGGGCTATTCCGCATTTGCGGTATGTCTTGACGGCACATGTCTTGACGGCACATGTCTTGACGGTGGCATGTCGTGGTGTCAGTGCGTTCTGACATCGGCGTGCTCTGGCGTGGCATCATACCCTGCGGGAAGCGGTCGAAACGACCGCCGACCAAAAATCACACAGGAGGAAAAATTGAATGAGAGGAACGAAATTTAAGAGGCTGGCGGCATTCCTGCTGAGCGCGTCCATGCTCCTTGGCAGCTTTGCGGTCGTCGCGTCTGCGGCAGAGCAGGATTCGTCGGGCGGCGGTTCCATTACCGATGTGTCGCTGGAAGAGCTGAGAGAGCTGCTCAACGCAATTTCGTATGAAGAATACGCCGAGGCGAACCGTGACGTCCCCCGCGGGACCGAGGCGGTTGAGGTGCCCATTGCCGACTACACTGCCGAGGGTGAAGGCTTTGAGTACCGCACCGAGGGCGGCAGAGAGGCGCTCTACACGCCTCACAACGGATCGGTATCGTGGACGGTAAATGTGCCTGCCACGGGAAAGTACGCGATCAAGCTGGAGTACTATCCCAACCAGAACCGCTCGACCTCCATTGAGCGCATTCTGAAGATCAATGACGAGGTTCCCTTTGCCGAGGCACGGTTTTTGACTCTGCCCAAGCGTTGGGTAAACGACTACACCGACGCCGTTCTCACCCCCGGCGCCAAGCAGTCTGCAGAGGCACTGGCCGACCTTGCCAAGGAGGCGGGCTATAAGGACGTGCGAGTGGAGGACGGTAAGGTTTACATCGGCTTCCCCGATTACGTGACTCAGTCTATGTCGGAGTTCGCGGATGATTACCGCGTACGCTTCTTCCAGACCGATATCACGAACAACGAGATCCGTCCCACCGCCCAGGATGAGCCCGCGTGGATGACCTACTACCTGAAGGATTCCACCGGCTACTACATCGACAACTTCGAGTTCGTGCTGGAGGCCGGCGAGAACACCATCACGCTGGAGGGCCAGAATGAGCCCATGTCCATCGCGTCCATCACCCTGTACCCCCTTGACGACGCGATTGCCTACGAGGATTACATTAAGAAGTATGAAAATGCACCCGCCGGCCAGGATGTCATCAAGATCGAGGCCGAGCATTTCACCATAGCTTCCAACAAGACCATCTACGCCGTGGAGGATCGCGCTTGCGCGATCAACTCTCCCACCGACACCACCTGCTCGTTGCTCAACACCGTCGGCGGTGAGAAGTGGGCGACCGCGGGTCAGTGGGTTGAGTACAGCTTCCAGGTCAGCAGCAGCGGTATGTACGATATCGTATCCCGCTTCCGTCAGAACATTCTGGATGGTATGTATACCTGCCGTTCCATGTACCTGTACAGCGACGGTCTCTCTGCGGGGGCTGACGGCTACTACAACGGCGCGCCCTTCGCCGAGGCTCAGAAGCTGGTCTACGACTATAGCGACGACTGGCAGGTCACCGCGCTGTCCAGCGGCATTCAGTACGACAGCAACGGCGACGGCAAGATCAATGATAAGGATAAGGACGTTACCTACGCCGTGTATCTTGAGAAGGACGTGGCCTACACCGTCCGCTTTGAGGTTACGCTGGGTCGTATGGGTGATGTGGTTCGTCGGGTCGAGGACACCTTGAACGCGATCAACACGGCTTACCTTGATATTATTAAGCTCACGGGTACCACCCCCGATAAGTACCGTGACTACGGCTTCTCCCAGGTCATGCCCGACACCATGAAGAGCATGGTCATTGAGTCCCGCAATCTGGAGGCTCTGGCTAAGGAGCTGACCGAGCTGGCCGGCGAGAAATCCTCCAACGTGGCAACGCTGGAGAAGGTTGCCCGCCTGCTCAAGGAGATGGGTACCGACGACGACAACGTCGCAAAGAACCTCTCCAACCTCAAGACCTACATCGGTACCATGGGTACCTTCCTGTCCGACGCGCAGACTCAGCCTCTGCAGCTGGACTACATCATGATCCAGCCCGTGGACTCCAAGATGCCCAAGGCAACCCCCAATTTCTTCGAGTCCTTTATCCACGAGGTCAAGGGCTTCTTCCAGAGCTTCTTCCGTGATTATAACAATCAGGGCGCGCTGGTAGAGACCGACGAGGACTCCACCGAGGTCTGGTTCGCCACCGCGCGTGACCAGTCTCAGGTTATCCGTAACCTCGTCAACAACGACTTCACCCCCAACACCAACATCTCGGTTGACCTTAAGCTGATCGCCGGCGGCACGCTCCTGCCCTCTATTTTGGCAGGCTCCGGCCCTGACGTCTATCTCGGTATGGGCGCGGGTGAGGTTATCAACTACGCGATCCGTTCGGCGATTCTCTCTGTCGAGCATTTCGAGGATTTTGAGGAAACCGCCGCGAACTTTACCGACGCCGCTATGCTGGTGCTTGGTATAGAGGATGCCGACGAGCAGATGCACTACTACGGCCTGCCTGAGTCACAGGGCTTCCCCATGATGTTCGTTCGCGTTGATATTCTTGCGAACCTCGGTCTGGAGATTCCCAAAACGTGGGACGATATCATGGCTTGCATTCCTACCCTGCAGGCAAACAACATGCAGATCGGTCTGTCTACCGACTATAAGATCTTCATGTATCAGATGGGCGGTGACCTGTTCGCCGACGACGGTATGCGTATCAATCTGGATTCCCAGATTGGTCTGGCAGCCTTCGAGAAGACCTGTAACCTCTTTACCATGTATTCCTTCCCCTACAAGTACGATGCGGCCAACCGTTTCCGTACGGGTGAGATGCCCATCCTGCTCGGTGACTACACGGGTACGTATAACCAGCTCAAGGTCTTTGCGACCGAGATCGAGGGTAAGTGGTCCTTCATGCCCCTTCCCGGTGAGCTCCAGGCTAACGGCTCCATCAACAACGTGTCCATCGCGGGTGTGGCCGCAACGGTTATGGTCAAGGGCTGTGAGGAAGACAAGCAGCAGTCCGCATGGGAGTTCATGAAGTGGTACACCGGCGAGGAGTGCCAGGTGGACTACTCCAACGAGATGGTTGCCATCCTCGGTCCCTCTGCAAAGCAGGCCGTTGCACATAAGAACGCACTTGCCAGCCTGCCCTGGACCACTGCAGAGTACGAGCAGGTTCAGCTCCAGTTCAACAATCTGGCGGCGGTTCCCAACTACCCCGGTGCGTACATCATCGACCGTTACACCGGCTTCGCATTCCTGAGCGCATACAACGATAAGGCGAACCCCTCGGATGCTATGCTCTCTCACATCAACACCATCAATAAGGAAATTGAGCGTAAGCGTAACGAGTTCAATCTGGAAACGCTGTCCGACGGTGAGAGCGACTACAAGGATCTGCTCACCAAGCGTCTGACTCAGCTCGGTCAGATCGTTGGCTTCATTCGCGATAACGGCGAGTACAAGTCCGAGTACGATGCGCTTCTCGCTCAGATCGAGGCGGCCATCATCAGTGATGACTCCGCAGAGCTTGCCGCCGCCGCCGAGGCTGTGAGCGAGCTGCTCAAGACCCTTGATCCTGATGGCTCCATCTTCGAGGAAGACAGAACCGCGGTTATGGGTTATGATATGAACGACACCTCGCTGACCAAGGCTCAGAAGAAGAAGCTGCGCAAGTGCTTCTCCTACGAGGTTTACAAGAACACCTCTAACCTTGTTACCCAGCTCAAGTGCGCTGAGGACTTCCTGTCCGACGCCGCACGTTTGACTCCTGTTAAATAATAGGAAGAAAACCGAGCGTACCGATTATTTCATTCTATAAAAGGAGAGAGAGTAAATGGCTACCGCTACCAAGAAAAAACAAGCCGCCTCGCGGGAGCTGACGATGACTCAGTGGAAGCTCAAAGAGATGAAGCAGAACTGGATCGCCTACATCATGGTTGGTCCGTACATGCTGCTCTTCACCCTCTTTACCATCGTCCCCGTCGTCATGTCGATCCTCATCAGTTTTACAGACTTTAACATGTTGGAATTCCCCAACATCGTGTGGATGAAAAACTACGTGACTCTGTTCTTTGACGACGACATCTTCCTTGTCGCCTGCAAGAACACCTTTATCTTCGCCGCCATCGTAGGCCCTGCGTCCTACATCATGTCCTTCCTTGTGGCGTGGTTCATCAACGAGCTGCCCCCCAAGGTACGCGCGCTGGTCACCCTGATCTTCTACGCGCCCTCCATCTCGGGTCAGGTCTATCTGATCTGGGGTACCCTGTTCTCATCCGACTCTTACGGTTGGGCAAATGCCATCCTCATGGAGCTGGGTATCATTGATACCGAGATCCTCTGGTTCCAGGATGCCAAGTACGTCATGCCGCTGTGTATCATCGTCTCTCTGTGGACGTCGCTCGGTACTTCCTTCCTGTCCTTTATCGCAGGTTTGCAGGGTATCGACCACTCTCTCTTTGAGGCGGGCGCTGTGGACGGCGTTAAGAACCGTTGGCAGGAGCTCTACTACATCACCCTGCCTTCCATGAAGCCCCAGCTGATGTTCGGTGCAATCATGTCCATCACGGGCTCGTTTGGTTTTGGCGGTATCGTTACCGCGCTGGCCGGCTTCCCCTCGGTTGACTACTGTGCGCATACCATCATGCACCATCTCGAAGACTACGGCGGACAGCGTTACGAGATCGGTTACTCGTCCGCCATCGCTACCATCCTTTTCTTGATCATGATTGGCGCCAATATGCTGGTCAAGAAAATTATTTCCAAGCTGGGAACATGAGGTACTTGATATGGCAAAATTAAGAACTAGAAAGCATAAGGTCGTCCTCGCCCGCTCTGCGGGCGGTGACGCCGGTATTTCGGTGATCCTGATCATTCTGGGCGCATTCATGTTCCTCCCCATGGTGTACGTCGTCATGCAGGCACTCAAGCCTCTGGACGAACTGTGGATGTATCCCCCCCGTTTCTACGTAAAGAGCCCCACCCTGCGTAACTTCCGTGATCTGTTCACCCTGATGAACATTTCGTGGGTGCCCTTCTCCCGTTACATCTTTAACACCGTGTTGAACTCGGTGGCAGGTACCTTTGGACACCTCCTGCTCGCCTCCATGGCGGCTTATGCGCTGGCGAAGATCAAGTTCCCCGGCCGCGCGGCCATGTTCCAGATGGTCCAGCTCTCCCTGATGTTCAACTCCACGGTATCCGCCATCACCTCCTTCATTCTGATGTCCGCCCTCGGCTGGCTGGATAGCTACCTCGCGATCATCGTGCCCGCATGGTGCTCGTCGCTGGGTCTGTACCTGATGAAGCAGTTCATGGATACCAAC
>CAJGEA010000119.1 GCA_904502015.1 uncultured Clostridia bacterium
CGGGCGGGTCAACACCATGACGGCGAGCTGGGGCACGGTGGGCATTCTGTGGAACAAGCCCGTGGCGATCTGCTTCATTCGCCCCCAGCGCTACACCTATGAGATCGCGGAGCGCGCCGAGCGTCTCTCGCTGTCCTTTCTTCCCGAGGAGTACCGCGCGGCCCTGCGCTACTGCGGCACGAAGAGCGGGCGGGACGGTGACAAGTTCGCGGCGAGCGGCCTGACCGTGGCGCACAGCGACGGCGCGGGCGTTCCCTACGTTGCCGAGTCCGAGGCAGTCATGATCTGCCGCAAGCTCTACGCCGACGATCTCCGTGAGGCGAAGTTTATCGACCCCGAGATGCTCAAGCACTACGCCGCGCAGGACTACCACCGCTTCTACGTCTGTGAGATCGAGGACGTGCTGGTTCGCGCGTAAATATCTGAAGGGAGTTATAAGAGTATGGAACAGAAAACCGATATCTATCTGTACGTTGAAAATATTTGCAGAGCCGCCAAGGAGGCCTCCCGTGCCTACGGCGCGACGAGCACCGCGAAGAAGAACGCTCTGCTCTGCACCATGGCCGACCAGCTGATGGCCGACGTGGCCGACATTCTGGCCGCCAACCAACGAGATCTGGATGCTGCCGAGGAAAACGGAGTCCCCAAGGCTATGATGGACCGCTTGAAGTTGGACGAGAAGCGTCTTTCCGGCATTTGCGACGCTCTGCGCGAGGTCGCCGCTCTGCCCGATCCCATTGGCTCGGGTGAGCGCACCGTCCGCCCCAACGGCCTGGTCATCCAGCACGTCCGCGCACCGCTGGGCTGTGTCGCCATCATTTACGAGGCGCGTCCCAACGTGACCGTAGACGCCGCCGCCCTGTGCCTCAAGACGGGCAATGCCGTGGTACTTCGCGGCGGTAAGGAGGCCGTCCATTCGGGCACGGCTCTGGTGGCGTCTATGAAGAAGGCCTTGGTTGACAACGGATTTTCCCCCGATCTGATCGGGTTTATCGCACAGACCGACCGCGCGGGCGCGAACGCCCTCATGGACATGCGCCGCTACGTGGACGTGCTGATGCCCCGCGGCGGCAAGGGCCTGATCCGCGCCGTGGTGGAGAACGCCCGCGTGCCCGTGATTGAAACGGGCGCGGGCAACTGCCATCTGTACGTGGACGAGACCGCCGACCTGGATATGGCGGTCAAGGTGGCCGTCAACGCCAAGTGCTCCCGTCCCTCGGTGTGCAACGCCATTGAGACTCTGCTGGTTCACAAGGCGGTCGCCCCCGCGTTCCTGCCCATGATGGCCGAGGCCATGGCCAAGTGGAACGTGGAGTATCGCTGTGACGAGGCCGCCTGCGCCATCCTGCCCTCGGCCAAGCCAGCCTCCGACGAGGATTGGGACACCGAGTATAACGACTACATCCTGACCGTCGGCGTGGTGGATAGCATCGACGCCGCCATTGACCACATCACCCGCTACACGACGGGCCACAGTGAGGCCATCGTCACCCGCTCCATTGAAAACGCCAACGCCTTCCGCGCCCGCGTGGACGCCGCGGCGGTCTACGTTAACGCCTCCACCCGCTTCACCGACGGCGGCGAGTTCGGCTTTGGCGCCGAGATCGGCATCTCCACCCAAAAGCTCCACGCCCGCGGCCCCATGGGCCTCATGGCGCTGACGACCGACAAATATTTGATTGATGGAGATGGGCAGGTACGGTAACGCAAGGGGCGTTGCCCCTTGACCCCACACGAGAAACTTTTTGCAAAAAGTTTCTCGTGGCTCTTCAAAAAACTTGAAAATACAATTATAAATCAAATGCATTTTGCTGTGGCAAAATGCTACCGAAACGGTTGCCGCTCGCGGCAAATACATCACCTGCCACCGAGGTGGCGGACATCATTGCGCGGAGCGCAACATCACTTGTGCCGACGGCACAAACTTCACCTAAAATCCGGAGGATTTTATGCCGTACCGTATCGAATACGACTCCATGGGCGAGGTCCGCGTGCCGGCTGACCGCCTGTGGGGCGCACAGACCCAGCGGAGTCTGGAAAATTTCCGCATCAGCACCGAGAAAATGCCGACCGAGATCGTCCGCGCCTTCGGTCTGCTCAAAAAGGCGGCGGCACTCGCTAACCGTGAGCTTCGCCCCGACCGCATGACCGAGGTCAAATGCACCGCCATCTGCCACGCGTGTGACGAGGTCATCGCGGGCGAGCTGGACGGGCATTTCCCGCTTGCCGTGTGGCAGACGGGGAGCGGCACCCAATCCAACATGAACGCCAACGAGGTTATCGCCAACCGTGCCCACGGGTGGGCGGCGGAGAGCGGACTTTGTGCGGCGGAGGGGCGGCTGTGCCATCCCAACGACGACGTCAATATGTCCCAGTCCTCCAACGATACCTTCCCCACCGCCATGCACGTGGCGGCCAAGCTGGGGATCAACCGCCACCTGCTCCCTGCGCTGGACAAGCTGATCGCTGAATTTGCACGGCTGGAGGGCGAGTGCGGTGACGTCATCAAGAGCGGTCGCACCCACCTGCAGGATGCCACCCCCATCAAGTTCTCGCAGGAGATCTCGGGTTGGCGCGGGATGCTGGAGGTGTCCCGCCGACAGATCGCGTGCGCCGCAGAGGGCTTGTCCCGTCTGGCGCTCGGTGGCACGGCGGTGGGCACGGGGCTCAACGCGCCCGAGGGCTTTGACACCCGAGCGGCGGCCATTCTTTCTGAGCTGACGGGAGAGCATTTTGAGACCGATCCCAATAAATTCCATGCCCTGACCGCCAAGGACGAGCTTACATTTGCCCATGGCGCTCTCAAGGCGCTGGCGGCGGATCTCATGAAGATCGCCAACGATATCCGTTGGTTAGCGAGCGGCCCGCGTTGTGGCCTGGGGGAGATCTTCATCCCCGAAAACGAGCCGGGGTCATCCATCATGCCGGGCAAGGTCAATCCCACCCAGTGCGAGGCCATTACCATGGTCGCCGTGCAGGTCATGGCCAACGACGTGGCGGTGGGTATGGCGGCATCGCAGGGCAATTTCCAGCTCAACGTATTCATGCCGGTCTGCATCCACAATTTCCTGCAATCGGTGCGCCTGCTGGCTGACGGCATGGAGTCCTTCCGCGTCCATTGCGTGTCGGGCATCGTCCCCAACCGCGAGAAGATGGCCGAGAATCTGCGCCGCTCGCTTATGACGGTCACGGCGCTCAATCCCTACATCGGGTACGAGAACGCCGCCCGCGTGGCCAAGCTGGCTCACGCCGAGGACATCACCCTGCGTGAGGCCTGCCTCCGTCTCGGGTATCTGACCCCCGAGCGGTTTGACGAGGTATTCCGCACCGAGAAAATGGTCTGATTCCCCTTGTGGGACAACATAATAATGCAAAAACAAAAACAGGAGAATTTTACATCATGAAACAAGCAATCACCCGCGCTCTCACCCTCGTTTTGGCGGCAGTTATGCTGGTATCGGTTTGCGCTTGCGGCAAACTGGAAAATAAGGACAAGGGCTACATCATCAACATGGGCAATGAGGAAAACCCCAAGGACGAGATGGCTTCCTTCGTGGAGGGCAACCTGACTCTGATCACCGACATCGCCAAGGCGACGATCAAGAAGGGAACCTATGTTCACTACGACTTTCAAGAGCAGATGGTAGACGAATCCACGGGCGAGCTGCGCTTCGTGGTGCAGGAGGGCGACGGCCACACGTGGCGCGTCTGCAAGGACGAGCTGCTCAACCGCCTGACCGAGTTCAAGTTCGTGGGCGCTGTGCGCTACGAGCCCGCAAAGGCCAAGGGCGTTGTCATCATCGAGCCCCGTATGACCATCAATGACAAAACGGTATATCTCGTGTATTGCACCAACGCCGCTGCCCGTCGGGCGGTAAAGAACGGCACGTTCAGCCCCGACAAGAAGATCCAGTTCAAGAAGGTCACGGGCAACTGGTACTGCGTGGTGGCAGAGTGACCGAGTGCGGCGCGAGGTGATAGATCATGTGTGACCATGATAGCAGCCGCGACCCCAACTCCCCTGAGAGACGAAAGGCGGCGAGGTACGCCAAGGCGGGCAAGGTATGCTCGATAACGGGCACCGTCCTTGCTGTTGCCGCCATAGTAGCGGGGGCGGGTCTGATGAAGGCTGATAACGGCTCTCCCGTCCTTTTGGTTTGCATAGTTCCCATGGCCGTTCTTTTGTTCTTGGGCGGTTATTTCGAACGCAAGGATCTGACGCTCCGCTGTACCGAGCGCACCACCGCCCATTGCATCGACACGGTGCGCCGCCACAGGGGCAGGCGATCCACCCGCCACCCCATCGTGGAATACGAGGTGGACGGGGTGCGTCATACCGCTGAGCTGTCGATCTCCTGCTCTCGGAAAGACGTAGGCGAGCTGTATACCATCTACTACGATCCGCTGGACCCCGACACGGTGCGGGATCAGTGAAGCAACTATTTTTACACATACCACAAGAAAGGCACACCCATGAACATATCCGAGCAATCTCTCAAAAAGCACTACGACTGGCAGGGCAAGATCGAGGTCGTCACCCGTTGCCCCATTGACACGCGGGAGGATCTGTCCCTCGCCTACACCCCCGGTGTGGCCACGCCTTGCCTTGAGATCCAAAAGGACGTGGACAAGTCCTACGAGCTGACCCGCCGCTCCAATCTCGTGGCGGTGGTGACCGACGGCACGGCGGTGCTGGGCCTTGGCGACATTGGCCCCGAGGCGGGTATGCCAGTCATGGAAGGGAAGTGCGCGCTCTTCAAGGCGTTCGCCGACGTGGATGCCTTCCCGCTGTGCATCCGCTCCAAGGATGTGGATGAGATCGTGCGCACCGTGTACCTTCTGTCGGGCAGCTTCGGCGGCATCAATCTGGAGGACATCAGCGCTCCCCGTTGCTTTGAGATCGAGCGGCGGCTCAAGGAGATCTGCGACATTCCCGTGTTCCACGACGATCAGCACGGTACCGCCATCGTGGTGGCGGCGGCCCTGCTCAACGCCCTGCGCGTGGTGGGCAAGGACATCGCTGACGTGCGCGTGGTCATCAACGGCGCGGGCGCGGCGGGCATCTCCATCGGCCGCCATCTCTTGAATATGGGCGTCAAGCACCTGATTATGGTGGATCGCTTTGGCGCGATCTACAAGGGCAAGCCCGAGAACAACCCCGCGCAGGAGGATATGGCGGCCATCACCAATGAGGAGTGCGTGACGGGCGATCTTGCCGCGTGCCTCGCGGGTGCCGACGTGTTCGTGGGCGTATCCGCGCCCGGCGTGGTCACCCCCGAGATGGTTTCGAGCATGGCGAAGGATGCCATCGTGTTTCCTATGGCCAACCCCACCCCCGAGATCATGCCCGACGCGGCACTCGCGGCAGGGGCACGCATCGTGGGTACGGGACGCTCGGATTTCCCTAATCAGATCAACAACGTTCTGGCGTTCCCCGGCATCTTCCGCGGTGCGCTGGATTGCCGCGCCTCCTGCATCAACGAGGAGATGAAGGTGGCGACCTCGCGCGCGCTGGCCGCGCTCATCCCCGCCGACGAGCTGTCCGAGGAGAACATCATCCCGAATGCGCTGGACAAGCGCGTTGCCCGCGCAGTGGCCGACGCCGTCATCGAGGCGGCGAAGCAGGCGGGCGTGGCACGCCTCCGTGCCGAGGGAAAGTAGGTTCTAAATTTGGATTTATCGATCTGTTAGAATTTGCGTACTCGCCCGGGTGCTAAGGGGGTGCAGGGGGCAAAGCCCCCTGCACCTAACAAAGATTGGCCGGCGGTGTCGGGGGCGGCCTTGAGCGCCCCGACGCGCACCGGTAGGTGCAAGAAAATTTATACTACATATAGTTTTTTTCGTTTTTCTCGTTCCGTATATTTTTGGTTATTGCTAATTTTCTTGCGGCTTCCGCCGCGCGTCGGAGGGCGTTCCCCCCTCCGACACCGCCCCCCTTGGCGTTTTTTGTGTCGGGGCCTACCCCCCCGACACCCCCATGGTAGAAATCCCAACTCACCGCAAACCCCAATTTGTTGCCTAAACCGAAATACGAAATAGGACGGAGCGCGTGGCTCCGTCCTATTTGGGGTTGAATGAAATA
>CAJGEA010000120.1 GCA_904502015.1 uncultured Clostridia bacterium
GACGTCACACGCGACCAGCAGGGGGCGCTTGCCCTGCTTGTTATACATTCCCGCGAGCTTGCCCGCGTGGGTGGTCTTACCCGCGCCCTGAAGACCGACCATCATGATGACGGTGGGGGGCTTCGACGCGATTTCCAATTTGGCTTGGGAGCCGCCCATGAGGCGGGTAAGCTCCTCGTCCACGATCTTGACGATCTGCTGACCGGGGAGCAGAGATTCCATGACCTCGGTGCCAACGGCACGCTCGGACACGATCTTGATGAAATCCTTGACGACCTTGAAGTTGACGTCGGCCTCCAGCAGGGCGAGCTTGATCTCGCGCATGCCTGCCTTGACGTCTGCCTCGGTCAGGGTTCCTTTATTGCGAAACTTTTTGAAAGCTGCATCCAGCTTTTCGCTCAGGCTTTGAAACATACGGTTATTCCTCCTTCCGTGGGGAATGTGACGGGTAACCGCCCGACGCGCGATGCGGATCAGGACACGGTCACGGTGGCGGCCAAGGAGCGGATCTCCTCCCGCAGGGCGGTGGGAATTCGCTCTCCTTCCCTCTCGCAGATGGAGAGGGCGCGCTCGGCGTGCGCTTGCGCTTCGGTAAAGCGGCGGCGCAGACCCAGCTTTTCTTCGTAAAAGAACAGCTCACACTCGGTTTTCTTGACGGTTTCCCGCACGGCTTGGCGGGTGATGCCCATCTGCTCGGCGATCTCGGCAAGGGACAGATCGTCGTTGTAGTACAGATCCATGATATCCCGCTTACGCTCCGAGAGAATGTCACCGTAGAAATCGAGTAGGTAGCCGATATCCAGATTTTTTTCAAACATATTCATACCTTCACTTAGTGTAAAGCAAAATACTTTACAGATTATAGCATAGCGCGTGGGGTTTGTCAATACCTTTCTAAAACTTTTTTATTTTCTTTTCGCCGAAAGATCGGGCAGCAATGGGAGGCGGTATTGACATTTTGCCCAAAGTCATATATAATGTAGAAAATACTTTACGCAAGAGGTGTCCCGTGGCTGCTGTACTTCCCTATATTCTCTTTTTTCTTCGCACCGTACTGTGTACCCTGGGCCCTGTTGTTCTGTGCGGTCTTTCGGTGTGGCTGATCCGCAAATGCTTTTGTGCCCTCGTGGGGCCCGGAATGGGACGGGGGATCATCCTCGGCACGTCCATCGTCGGCACCCCCATCCACGAGCTGGGACACGCCGCCATGTGCCTGCTGTTCGGGCACAAAATCACCGAAATGGCCCTATGGCAGCCCCATTCAAACAACGGACGTCTGGGCTTTGTTACCCATCGCTACAATCCGCGCAATCCCTATCACCAGATCGGAAACCTTTTCATCGGTCTTGGCCCCATTTTCAGTGGGCTTGGCATCGTTACCCTCGCGCTATGGTGCGGTTTTCCGCGCACCCTTTCGACCTACTTTGCCTCGGCGCGCGTTCACATCGGGCAAGGTAAGTTTTTCTCCATCCTGTCCAACGGTTTTTCCATGCTTCCCAAAATGTGGGGCGAGGCGGTAGCGGGGGGGCGGCCCTTGGTGTTGTGCTTGTTCGCCGTTATCATCATTTTCGCGGTCTCCCAGCACATCAGCCTCAGCCCCGAGGATATCAAGGGCTCAGCGCGTGCGCTCCCTCTCTACGGGCTTCTTGTGCTTATCGTGACCGTTGTGGTCGGATTGATCGGCTCGCCCGCCGTCCGTGCCGCGGATGCCGCGCTCGGGCTGTTCACGGGATATACGACGGCGCTGTTCATGGTGGTGCTGATCGCTTCGTTACTCCAGCTCGCCCCTGCCTTCCTGATCCTTATCATCCGCAAGATCGCCGGTCGCTGACCGCTGACCGCCGCCCGCCTTTATTTATCCAAACATCTTTACAAAAACAACCGAATATGGTATAATTATTTCATCATTGCAATACCGCGTTTCAACCGAAAGGAGTTCCCCTATGAAGTGTCCCACGTGTGGTTTTCTTGAGAGTAAGGTAGTCGATTCCCGCCCCATCGATGACGGAAGCAATATTCGCCGCCGCCGCGAATGTCTTTCCTGCGGCAAGCGATTTACCACGTTTGAAATCCATGAAACCGTGCAGATCATGGTCATCAAAAAGAACGGCGACAAGGTGGTATTCGATCGTTCCAAACTGCGCGGCGGCATTCTCAAGGCCACCCACAAGCGTCCCGTAGACGCCGACGCCATCGTCAACGAGATCGAGGCCGAGCTTCAGAACGCCCTGCGCCAGGAGGTCACCTCAGTAGAGCTGGGCGAGATGGTCATGGACAAGCTCAAGGCGCTGGATGACGTGGCGTACGTACGATTCGCTTCTGTGTACCGCGAGTTTTGCGATCTGGATACATTTATGGCCGAACTCCGAAACCTCAAGAAAAAGAATAAAAAAAGCGGTAATACCGCTGACGAAACATAATTTAAGTATTCGGCAGATCATCAAATTGGGGTTTATCGGGATGCGAGTACGCAGGGGTTTCACCCCTGCACCCCACCAGAACCCTTTTTGAAAAAAGGGTTCTGGACTCCTAAAAAATTTTAAAAAACATATATTTCGCAATGTTATTAAAACACATTTTTAGAGGTTCTTGAGGGGGTCTGGGGGAACTTCTTGCAAGAAGTTCCCCCAGCGTACTCCCCTACAAATCCAAATTTGAAAGCAATAAAAAAACTTTCAAAAAATTATGGTTTCAGAGAAAGATTCCGCCCGTTATATCGTCACATAAGTAGAACGGCCGAGGGATTCGATTCGGCTGTGAAAGGAGGATACCGCATGAAGAAATACTACGGAAAAGAGAAATGCCGCATACTCAAGACCATTCGCGCCGAGATCGCGCGGCAGAACGACATTGAGTGGGTGGTATCCGAATGCTCCCACAAGGGCGATTGCCGCGGCACCTGCCCCAAATGCGAGCAGGAGGTGCGCCAGCTTGAGGCGGCGCTGGCGCGGCGCGAGGCGCTGGGCAAGACCATTGCCGTCGCGGGCATTTCGGCCGGCCTTGCGCTGTCGGTGGCGGGCTGCGCCAATCCCTTTGCGACACAAGGACATATGGAAGCACCTTCATCGGGCATCTACCCGGCCACAAACGAGCAGGCCACGGAAACTGAGACCGAGCCCTTGCAGTTCGAGTCTTCCATGGGTGAGGAACTTCCCATCCCCGGTGGGGAGACAGAACCCCCAACTATTGACACGTCCGAATTGATCGACGGCGAAATGCCCGAGATGGGCGCACCCGTTGAGCGGGAAGAAAGCGAGATGACCGAGCCTCCCATCCCCGGCGAGGAGCCTGAAATCGAAACTCCCCTGATGGGTGATCCCGTAATCTGGGACGAGGAGACAGAAGAAATCCTGATGGGGGATCCCCTGCCGCCCGAGTGGTTCACCGAGAACGAGCAGTAATGAACAAGACCAATCCTACCTTCCCCCTCTGCTTTTGCGACCGATTGCGCATGGCGACCGACGGGGCGGGCATCACGGCACTGGTGGGCGCATACGGCTGTCCCCTTGCCTGCCGCTTTTGCATCAATCCTCGCACGTGGCACAAGCCGCCCGAGGGTCAAAGCGCCTTTACATCCATGACCCCCGCAGAACTGTACGACCGCGTCAAGCAGGACAATCTGTACTATCTGGCAACGGGCGGTGGGGTATGCTTTGGCGGCGGCGAGCCGCTTTTGCACGCGGAATTCATTGCGGAATTCCGCCGCATTTGCCCCACGGAATGGCGCATCTACGCAGAGAGCTGCCTAAATATCCCGACCGAGTGCGTTCGGATAGCGGCGGGGGTAGTAGATCACTTTTTTGTGGACATCAAGGACATGAACCCCGAAATCTACAAGTGCTACACGGGGCGCGACAACGCGCTCGTCAAGGAGAATCTGGCCGTCCTTCTCTCCCTTGCGGGGGCGGATCGGGTGACGGTGCGCGTGCCGCGGATTCCCCGCTACAACACCGAGGCGGACGTAGAGCGTTCGGTTTCCGAGCTGACCGCGATGGGCGTTACCCTCGTAGATCGGTTCACATATCGGTTGCCTCGTGAGAAGAAGATCTAAAATAATCACAAAAAAGAATCACAGCAAGTCCGTGCCTGCTGTGATTCTCTTTTCTTTTATATTGTATTAGAAAAAGTAACGATTCAGCTATACGTTAAATTGGTATTTATCGGAAAGCCGCCGCCAGCCAAGGAGTGTGGGGGATGGGGCACAGAAAACCTAAAACACATGGAAACTGTCTCAGGGGAAGCGTTGAAGGAGAGAAACTTCGGCGTTTGATATGGTTCTCTCCTTCAACGCTTCCCCCGAAGAACGAAAAACATTTGATGCAAAAGGGGCATTGACTCATCTTCATCATGGCTCGTGGAGGGGAGGAAGGACCATCTCAAACGCCGAAGTTCCTTCCTCCCCTCCCCAGATAAGGTGAACAATGCGTTTGGGGGATTACTGTTGCCCCACCCCTCTATCTCCTTGGCTGAGCGGCGGAAACCCGCAGAATTCAATCCTCGCCGTAGAAATGGCGGTAAAATGCTTCGTCAATCTGCCCCGTGATGGGAGAGGAACGGAAGACGCCCTTCTGGCGGCGGATGATCGGGGCGTGGGAATTTTCGGTAACGATAAAATGCTCCAAGAGAGGCACGCCGATGGTTTCCAGAGCGGCTTCCACAGTACGGGTGACTTCCAGATCCGCGCCCGACGGGATGGTGAGTCCGCGCGGATGATTATGCGCCAGCACCGCGCTGGCGGCATGCTTGAAAAGGCACAGCTCGGCAATCTTACGAACGGTGACGGCGGTGCAGTTAATAGCCCCGTCTCCAATGGCACGGCAATCGATCATGCGCATCCCATTGTCAAACAGCAACAAATACACCTGCTCATAGGTCAGCCCCACGTAGCGTGCATGGAGGTAATCGCCAATCTTGTCAGAGGTATCGAAAACCTCGCCCGCATCGGTCTTATCCATAGCGTAACGTCGAAAAATGGCAGGCAGGGCCTTGAGCATACACGCGGTCACGTCGCCCACGCCGGGGCAAGCGAGTAGCTCGTCCTCGGTGGCGTCCAGCACACCCGCAATCGAGCCAAAGCGATCCAGGAGGAGGTGCGCTGTTTCGTTGACGTCACCTCGGGGCATGGCAAAGGTCAACACGTATTCCAGCACCTCGTGTGGTGCAAAATCGTCCATACCCGACTTGCGATAGCGGGCACGGATGCGCTCACGGTGTCCCGCATGGATGGACTTTTTCCGCGTGTCCGCGGTTAGCGTTTTCTCTTCAATATTCATAGTGCTCCCCCCGGATGAAGCAAAGGGATACGGACGAGTGATTTGTCCGTATCCCTTTGTCAAAAGATTTAGAATGCAATGGTCTTCTCAATGTACGCCTTGAGCTCGCCAATGGGCAGACGTATCTGCTCCATGGTGTCGCGGTCGCGCACGGTGACGCATCCGTCGGTCTCGGACTCAAAGTCATAGGTGATGCACAGAGGCGTACCGATCTCGTCCTGACGGCGGTATCGCTTACCGATGGAGCCGGTTTCGTCGAACTCCATGTTGAAGTACTTGGCCAACTCGTCGTAGACCTCACCTGCCTTGTCGGACAGCTTCTTGGACAGAGGCAGAACGGCAGCCTTCACGGGTGCGAGAGCGGGATGCAGGTGCAGAACCACGCGCACGTCGTTCTTCTCGGGATCCACGATCTCCTCATCATAAGCGTCGCAGAGGAACGCCAGCGTTACGCGGTCAGCGCCCAGCGAGGGCTCGATGACGTAGGGGATATACTTCTCGTTGGTCTCGGCATCGAAAAATTCCATAGACTCGCCCGACACGGTCTGGTGCTGGGTGAGGTCGTAGTCGGTGCGATCGGCAATGCCCCACAGTTCGCCCCAACCGAAGGGGAACAGGAACTCGATATCGGTGGTACCCTTGGAGTAGAAGCACAGCTCCTCGGGGCTATGGTCACGCAGGCGCAGATTCTCCTTGCGCATGCCGAGGTCATACAGCCACTTCTCGCAGTAGGCTCTCCAGTACTCGAACCACTCAAGGTCGGTGCCGGGCTTGCAGAAGAACTCCAGCTCCA
>CAJGEA010000121.1 GCA_904502015.1 uncultured Clostridia bacterium
AAGCCCCCTGCACCCCCCTCGTGCCAGTGATCACACAAATTCAAATAGTTCGATAAACCCCAATTTGAAACTCTCCTTTTATCAAAAGCAGAGGGCATCGCGCCTCGGCGCGATGCCCTCAAGAGATTGAAGATTTACTTATTCTTCATGATATTGACCAGCTCTTCAAGCAGGGTTTCCTGACGCATGATGCTCGCCTTGAATTCGGCTCGGCGTTCCTCCTCCTCGGCCTTCGCAATAGCGGCGACTTCAGCGGCCTTGGCATCAGCCTCGGCCTTGGCGGCGGCTTCGGCAGCAGCCTTGGCAGCCTCCTCAGCCTTCTGCTTCTCCTCCAGCTTGTCCTTGGCCTTCATGATAATGCGCAGGACCACGAAAATGCAGAATGCGGTGATGAGGAAGTCCACGATGGTCTGGAACCACGTGCCCCAGAGAATCGCAACCTCGGCAACAGCGGGGGTAACTACCTCGCCTGCCTCATCCAGAACGGCCTCGGCCGCGGGGGTGATAATGGTCTTGATGTCGTCGAGATCGCCCTTCTTGATAAAAATACCGCAGAAGGGGTTGATGATGTAGTTTACAAGACCCGTAACGATCTTGCTGAACGCGCCGCCGACGACAACACCGACTGCCATGTCAACCACGTTGCCGCGGGTAACGAACTTCTTAAAATCCTGCCAGAACGTGCTCTTCTTTTTAGCCATACGAAAAAACCTTCCTTTCTGTTGGGCATAGCCCTATGTGTATATTCTACTGCATATTAACCGAAAAGTCAAGTGCTTTTTGCATTTTTCGACACAATCGGAGCAGATCAATCTTTTTCCAGCGAGGTACCGACGGGAACCTCTACGAGTCTGTCGTAGCAAGAGAATATCTCGTCCACGTTGTCTGAAACGCTCTTGCGGGTGAGCAGACTGACCACGGGAACGATCACAAGTCCCACCAGCATAGCGAGCATACCCGCGTTAATGGACGAGCCACAGAAGTAGGCCAGCACGGGGTTCGTAAAGGAGATCTTGAGAATCGCATTCAGCACGAACTGGGTGAGGGTAATGCCAAGACCCGTGACGAAGGATGCCCACACCGCCGCGCGGGTGGTCTTCTTCCAGAACAGACCGTAGAGGAAGGGGGCGAGGAAGCAGCCTGCCAACGTACCCCACGAGATACCCATGAGGTCGGAAATGTAGAGCTTCTTGGCCAGCTCGCCGTTGCCCACCACCAGAATGGCGATGGCGGCGGCGATCACAATGGACGCCGCGAGAACGAGGCGCATGGTCAGCATGCTTCCCTTCTCGCTCTTCTGCTTTTGGGACAGCGGCGCGATCAGATCCAGCGTAATGGTAGACGCCGAGGTCATGGCCAGCGAGGACAGGGTGGACATAGAGGCGGCCAGCACCAGCACCAGCACCAGACCGATCAGCCACGTTCCCGCGCCACCCATATTCTCCTCCAGCTGATTGAGCATGGCGGGGATGATGGTGTCGAACTTAATGCCCGCGTCGGTCTTCTCGATGCTGGCGGCATACAGACGGCCAAAGCCGCCGAGGAAGTAGCAGCCGCCCGCCACGACCAGACCGAAGAAGGTGGAGATCAGCGTACCCTTCTTGATCGCGCCCTCGTCCTTGATGGAGTAGAACTTACCCACCATCTGAGGCAGGCCCCACGTGCCAAGGGAGGTCAGGATCACAACGCCAAGAAGCTGAAGAGGCTCGGGACCGAAGAAAGAGGTGAAAGCGCCGTGGAATTCGGTGCCTGCGGCGGTGGTGTCAGATGCCTCGGAGAGTTTAACAATCGCCTCCATCAGGCCGCCGTTATCCGCCATGACGGCCCACACTACGGCAACGATACCCACCAGCATCACGATGCCCTGAATGAAGTTATTGACGGCAGAGCCCATGTAGCCGCCCACGATGACGTAAATGCCCGTGAGCACCGCCATGATGATGACCCACCACATATAGTCAAGGCTGAAGGACTGCTGGAACAGCCATGCCAGACCGTTGAACAGGGATGCGGTGTACGGGATGAGGAAAATGAACACGATGACGGCGGCGACCAGACGAAGGGCGCGCGAGCCATAGCGCAGACCGAAGAAATCGGGCATGGTGCGGCTGCCGAGATGCTGGGTCATGACGCGGGTGCGGCGGCCAAGCACCACCCACGCAAGGAGCGAGCCAATGAAGGCGTTGCCCAGACCGATCCACGTGGACGCAAGACCGAAATTCCAGCCGAAGCGACCCGCGTAGCCGATAAAAATGACCGCCGAAAAGTACGCCGTTCCAAACGAGAACGCCGTCAGCCACGGGCCAACCGAGCGTCCGCCCAAGACGAAGCCGTCCACGCCGCGGCTCTTGCGACTATACAGCACGCCCACGCCAATCATAGCGGCAAAGAACACGACGATCATGATGAGTTTGATTACCATAATGTACCTCCTGTTTTCCCATAGGGATTTTGATGCGGCAAGAGAAAAGCCTCCCCTGCCGAATGTTGGGCAAGGGAGGCGTGTTGCCTGAAAAAACAAAAGCCACCCTCGTCCGTTTGACGGACTGAGGGCGGACAAAGCCGCGGTACCACCTCAATTTATTCACCCCTTGCAGGGCGAACCTCGTCGGGCACGCACGCGCACGGTCACGGGGGGGTTGTTCCTACCACACACGCGGCGCACACAGAAATGCCTCATCGCTGTAACGGGCGACCCCGTTGAACCCTTCGCGCCGCCTGATCAGGGCGGCTTGTCGAATCCAAAGCTCCCGAAATGTATTCCCCCGTGCTCCCCTCTCCGTCTTGCACCGACCGACGGCTCTCTGCGCAGGCAAACGCGGCGTACTTCTTTCCGTTCCTCGCTATAATGTGCCCATTATAAACCATCTTCGCGACTTTGTCAATACATTTGACCAAATTTCAGCAAAAATTTTGCCGCACCCGTACGGGCGCGGCAAATCGAGCTTTATTTGATCTTGCACACCATCACGATAGCGTCCTCGGTGGGCTTTTGGTAGAATCCGCGGCGGCGACCCGCCTCAGCAAAGCCTGCGGCGCGGTAGAGCGCGATGGCGGCGGCGTTGGAGGCACGCACCTCAAGGGACACCGACTCCAGCTTTGCGTTCTTGGCGTGGCGCAGAAGCGCGCGCACGATGGCGGCTCCCTGCCCCTCGCGGCGGTGGTCGGGATGGACGGCGATATTGGTGATCTGCCCTTCGTCCACCGTAATCAGCATACCGCCGTAAGCGGTGACAACGGGGGGCTCCGCGCCCGCGACGGTCTTCCGGCACAGGTAGCCCACACCGATGCCGTCGTTGGTCAGCAGTTCAAGGCTTTGGGCGCTCCACGGGCTGGAAAAGCACAGCCGCTCCAGCTCTGCCGCGCCCTCCAGATGGGCGGGATCGTTCTTCATGCGCACGGGGTGGAGCTTCGGGCGCTTGGGTTTCTCGTTGGTCTTATCGATCGTATCGGTCATGATAATGGATCTCTCCTTTTTGTGGTTATAGCGGAGCGCGATCATAATGCGTTAGGTTCGAGCCCTCTCACCCGACTTCGTCGGGAGCTCTCCCGAAGGGGAGAGCCTTTCGTAAGCCTCTCCCTCCGGGAGAGGTGGCACGCCCTTGGGGCGTGACGGAGAGGGCAAGGATTTCTTATGCATCACTCAATCCCACCCCATCGCGCGGTGGATCTCGTCGCCCACGGGCACGAACAGCTGGTCAAACGCGCTGTACAGGAAGTACTTGCCGTAATTGACGTCCTCGATAATGAGATCAGAGCCGTACTCCACGTAGGTCAGGGTGTAGTAGAAGCCGGGGTACAAATCCGACTCAAAGCGCACGCGGTAGTTGCGCAGGGGGGTAGTGCCGGGGTAGGTCACCGATTTGTTAGCGGAGAAATCAGCCACCAGCGAGGCGATATCAGTCACATCGGTAATGGTATTCACCTCGTGGATGGTGGTGGCGTCCACGCAGATATGCACCTCAAAGGGCGCCATCTCCAACAGGGTGGGCAGCTTCGTGTCCTCGGTATAGAGGATGTGACGCTCTTCGGTGGCGAGCCAGCGGATCTCATCCATATCAGGAATGGTGTAGAGCTTATAGGACTCGGAATCGGTCACTTTCAGCTTGCCGCGCTCATCGCACAGCGCCACCGCCTCGTACACGGGGGAGGCGTGAAGGTACACCGTACCGTCGTTCTTATTGATACAGCCGTTCTCCACGCCCAGCCCCTCGTGCAGGGTGATCTTTCCGCAGGAGCAGAGGGCGACGGCGCACATAACGGCGCAGAGGAACAGGCAAAGATATTTACGAAGTTTCATGGGAAATTTCCTTTCTTGCTTTGCGGAGGATCAGTAGCCGAAGATACCCGTGAGGGAGTCGTCGTTCTCCACCCAATCCTCTACGTCCACCACACGATACTCGGTGGGGGTGTCGCGGATGACGACCTTGGCAATGCCCGCGTTGATGATCATGCGCTTGCACATCATGCAGCTGTTCGTGCCGCTGACCAGCGAGCCGTCGGCGGGGTCGGTGCAGACCATATACAGAGTCGCGCCCAGCATCTGCTCACGGGAGGCGTTGATGATGGCGTTCGCCTCGGAGTGGAGGGAGCGGCACATCTCATAGCGCTCGCCGCGCGGGATCATGAGCTTGTCGCGCATGCAGTAGCCAATGTCAATGCAGTTCGCTCTGCCGCGAGGCGCACCGTTGTAGCCCGTGGAGAGAATGACGTCGTTCTTTACGATGATGGAGCCGTATTTCTTGCGCAGGCAGGTACTGCGCTCCGAAACCGTCTCGGCGATATCCAGATAGTAATTTTCCTTGGAAATGCGGTCAGCCATGGCGTCCTCCTTATGCGAATATGCGTTGGCATACGAATTATCCTCTCTATCATACCACATTTCGGTGAACAAATCAAGACCATTGTGCAAAAAGTACGACAATTTTGCCACTCACGCAAAAATCTCCTCGGACACGGTGTGCCCGAGGAGATTCATTGCCTTGATTAGTAGTTGACCTTCTTGACCTCGAAGTAAGCCTGGGGATGGTTGCACACGGGGCAGACATCGGGGGCCTTGAGGCCCACGACGATGTGACCACAGTTGCGACACTCCCAGATCTGCACGTCGCTCTTCTCAAAGACCGACGCGGTGACCACGTTGTGCAACAGGGCGCGGTAGCGCTCCTCGTGCGCCTTTTCAATGGCGGCAACGCCACGGAACTGGGCGGCCAGCTCGACAAAGCCCTCCTCCTCGGCGTCCTTGGCCATTCTCTCGTACATATCCGTCCACTCGGCGTTCTCGCCCTCAGCGGCGGCCAGCAGGTTGGCAGGGGTATCACCCAGCTCGCCCAGCGCCTTGAACCACAGCTTGGCGTGCTCCTTCTCGTTCTCGGCGGTGGCAAGGAAGAGAGCGGCGATCTGCTCGTAGCCCTGCTTCTTGGCGACCGATGCAAAGTAGGTATACTTATTTCTTGCCTGGGATTCGCCCGCAAACGCCTCCCACAGATTCTTTTCGGTTTTTGTTCCTGCGTAGATGTTCTTCTTTTCCATGGACGGTATCTCCTTTTTCATCAATGAATATGCCTTTCAGCATTTGTATTATAGCATGGATTTTGTCATCCTGCAAGAGGGATTTTATAAATTCTTGCAAATTTTATTTTGGAAATGCAATCTTCAAATTGGGGTTTATAGGTGCGTTGGATTTGATTGTGACGTTTCTTTGTACTTTTCTTTCTCCAGCGAAAGGAAAGTACCAAAAGAAGCGCCGTTCAAGAGGAAACCTACGGTTTCCCTTGAAAATCCCTTCCCTGCATGGTGGCGCACGCGGTGCAAAAGCACCGCGTTAATTGCGCCCGAAGTGACCTACACCAAGATTGCCGAGTTGTTGCCAAGCGTGGCAACCAACTCGGTCACGCAGAGAACGCGCGACTTGGGAAGGGGTTCTCACCAAGGGAAGAAAAACTGTAATTTCCCTTTTGGGGAAAGCCAAATCAAGATAAGCCA
>CAJGEA010000122.1 GCA_904502015.1 uncultured Clostridia bacterium
AACGATTTTAACCCACCGATAAATCCAAATTTGAAAACCACTTTTCCATCGGGGGATATGGTAGGCGCGTGACAACCTACCCCGAGCCAAAGCTGTGCCGCAGGCACAAATCCAAATTTGAACGTCGGCTGAATAGTTACATCCAAATTTGAAATACCGACTGAGCAATTGCATTGTGAAATATCGGAATATATTATTGTACCATACATACGCCCGCTTGTCAATCACCGATCAAAATTTTTCATGGAATTCGTGTTTGGTATTGGAACGTGGTTCGGCTGGCGTATTTTTCTTGACATCGGGTGGGCAATGTGATATACTAAACACATCAAAAACTCTCAGCTTGTCTGCGAAAGGAGCTCTCTATGCTGAATCTGATTCCCTATCCTCGCCGCGTAACCATGGGCGACGAGCGCACCGCCGTTCGTCCCCGCGTTGCCTGCCCCGCCGTATGGGCGGATGCCTGCGAAACCCTGCGCGATTTTGCCAGCCGCATTCACGGCGTGGCATTCCGCCCCGACAAGAATGCCACCGTGATCTTCACCCCCGACGAGGGCATCCGTCCCGAGGGCTATATTCTGGAGGCCACCGATGGACAAGCCGTCGTCCGCGCCTCCGATGTCCTCGGCGCGCAGAATGCGGTATCCACCCTCGTCCAGCTCATGTGCTCTGCGGGTGACGGCGGTGTGACTCTGCCCGTTGGCCGCATTGAGGATGCCCCCGAGTGCTCGTGGCGCGGCGTCATGATCGACCTTGCCCGCGTGTGGCATCCCCTGCCCATGCTCTACGAGTACGTGGATATGTGCCGCTTCTACAAGGTCAAATATCTGCATCTTCACTTCACCGACGACCAAAGCTACACCCTGCCCTCCCGCGCCTTCCCGAAGCTCTCCACCGAGGGACGGCACTACACCGAGGAAGAACTGGTCGGGCTGATGGCTTACGCCAAGCGCCGCGGCGTGGAGATCATCCCCGAGATCGACGTACCCGGTCACACCGTGTCCTTCTCGCAGGCCTACGGCGAGATCTTCGGCACTGACGGCATCATCTGCCAAAGCGAGGCATCCATGCTGGGCATTGAGGTGCTGTTCCGCGAGCTGTGCGCGCTCTTTGCCGACTCGCAGTACATCCACGTGGGCGGTGACGAGGCGGCCATTGCCAAGTGGACCGAGTGCCCCCGCTGTCTGGACGCCTACCGCGCGCGCGGCGTGGACGTGGACGGCATGGACAAGGGAGAACTGGCCGAGCTCATGTATGCCACCTTCGTCAAGCGCACCTGCGAGGCGGTGCTGTCCTGTGGCAAGACCCCCGTGGTATGGGAGGGCTTCCGCGAGGAGGTCAACCATCTCATCCCCCGAGAGGCGGTCATTATGAGCTGGGAAAACTTCTACCAAACCACGCCACAGCTTCGTGACGCGGGTTTCCGTCTGGTCAACTGCTCGTGGTCGCCCATGTATATCGTTCACCCCGCGGCCGCCTGGTCTCCCAAGGAGATTTTCGACTGGAGCGTGTACTCCTGGACACCGGTTCACCCCGGTTCTCCCTACCACGGCACCACGCTCACAATTGAGCCCACCGAGCAGGTGGAGGGCGGTCAGCTCCTCGCGTGGGGCGACCACATCATCCGCGAGTTCCCCGACATCATTGATGGCGTACGCGGTGAACAGAAGAAGGTGGAGGAACGCACCCCCGCTCTCTCGGAGAACACCTGGAATCGCCAAAAAGTCTCGGACTACGACGAGTTCGCCGTCCGCTCGGAGCAGGTCGCTCCCCTGTGCGGCAAGCTACTGAATCACAAAGCATAAAGCAGGTAACAACTCATGCAAATACTCTATTGGCTGGAATCCATCCGCAACCCCGTCATGGATACCCTCATGCTGATCCTGACCGAGTTCGGCAACGAGCTTCTCTTTATCGTATTCGGTCTGCTCATGCTGTGGTGCGTGGACAAGCGGCAGGGCTACTTCGTTCTGCTGACGGGATTCTTCGGCATCTATATCAATCAATTTCTCAAGATCACCTGCCGCATCCCCCGCCCGTGGGTTCTTGACCCGGATTTCACCATCGTGGAGGCGGCGCGGGAGGCGGCCTCTGGCTACTCCTTCCCCAGCGGGCACACCCAGATCGCGGTGGGCTGTTACGCGGGGCTGGCTCTCTGCCGTCGGGAGCGGTGGGTACGGGCCATCGGCATCGCCCTCGCCGTCCTCATTCCCTTTACCCGTATGTACCTTGGGGTTCACACGCCGCTGGACGTGGGCGTATCCATCCTTATCGCGCTGGCGCTGGTGTGGATTCTCTGGGTTCTTCTCTCGAAATACGATCTGTCCCCCAAACTCATGTTTACGCTGATGGGCATTCTCACGGTATTCGGCGCGGCGTTCCTGCTCTACACCAATTTCTATACCTTCCCCGCCGACATTGACCCCGACAACTACGCGGGAGCAGTTAAGAATGGCTTTAAGTTCCTTGGCTGCACGCTGGGTATGTGGTGCATGTATCTGCTCGACCGCTACCGCATCCGCTTTGACACCAAAGCCGCCTCCATCCGGGGGCAAGTACTCAAGCTGTCGCTGGGATTTCTGCTGGTTATCGGCGTGCTGGAGGGTTCTAAGCCGCTGTGGCACATGATGCTGGGCGACTCCCCCGTGACCTACACGCTGCGGTATTTTCTTGCCGTAATCGTCGTGGGCGTGGTATGGCCCCTGACCTTCCCTTGGTTCGCACAGATCGGTGCGGACAAGCGCTCGGGGCATAAGGAGGCGGCATGAGTCATATCCAATTATCCCCGCTCCGCCCCGACGACGTAGTGGCGTACACCGCTCTCTACGAGGAGGCCTTCCCGCCCGAGGAGCGCAAGCCCCTCGACTATATGCTGACGGGCGATCACGCCTCTGCCTACGAGGTACTGGTCATTTCCACCGAGGACGCGCGGGTAGCGGGCCTCGCCATTACGGTACGGCAGGGCGGCTTCGTCATGCTGGACTATTTCGCGGTGACCCCCGCCCTGCGCGGGGGTGGGATCGGACGCGCCGCCCTACCTCTCATTCGTGATCGGTACACCGATGCGAAATTCTTTTTGGAGATCGAGCGCCCCGTGGAATCCAGCGGCAACTACACCCAGCGCGTGCTCCGACAAGCGTTTTACGCCTCGGCAGGCATGGTGAGCACGGGTGTCTGTGCCCACATCTACGGCACCGAGATGGAGCTGCTGGCCTTCCCCGAGGATGCCGCTTCCATCACCTTTGAGAACTACGCCGACCTGCTTGCGGCGCACTTTCCGCCCGATATGCGACCTCAAAAAATATAAACGAGCAACGGCAGAGGAACAAAATCCTCTGCCGTTGCTCGTTTTGAGCTATTGTTCAATGATACGCGATGCGCGCGACAGTGAGATCAAACAATTTCAAAGCCGAATTCATATCGCTCGTCGGTACAGCACTCACCCACCCAGAGCTTGAATTTGCCGGGCTCGACGATGCGATTCATGGCCGCGTCGTGGAACGCCAGCTCGGAGGCAGGCAGACGCAGCGTGACCTCTCGGGATTCGCCCGCGGCGAGGAACACCTTATCAAACGCCTTCAACTCCTTCACGGGGCGTACGGTGGAGCCGACCAGATCGCGGATATAGAGCTGAACGACCTCTGCTCCGTCCGTGTCACCCGTGTTTCGCACCGTCAGCGTCACGGTGATCTCGCCGTCAGCCGTCATGGTATCCGCAGAGAGGCGGATACCCTCAAACGAAAAGGAGGTATAGGACAGACCGTAGCCAAACGGATACAGGGGAGCGATTTGGCAATCCCGATATTTCGATTCAAACGGCCAGTTCCCCAGCGCGGGACGGCCGGTATTGGTATGATTGTAGTAGATCGGCACCTGGCCCGTGCAAACGGGCATGGTGGTTGTCAAGTGGCCCGACGGAGATACCGCGCCCGTCAGGAGGTCAGAGATCGCCGAGCCCGCACTGCTGCCCGGCTGCCAGATCAGCATCAGGGCGGCTACCTTGTCCTTATACGGTGTCAGGATCAGCGGGCGGCCTGCCGAAACCAGCAGAACAACGGCCTTGCCCGTTGCGACCAGCGCGTCGATGAGCTCGCCCTGGTGGCCCGTCAATGTCAAGTCGGAGCGGCTGTACGCCTCACCCGACATACCTGCCTCCTCGCCAACCACGGCCACGATCACGTCGCACTGCGAGGCCGCAAGCACCGCCTCACGAATGGACTCGGCTTCCTTCTCGTGCGCCTCGGCCGTATCGGCGCAGGTGACGCCGCAACCACGCACGGTGACAATCTCGCAAGCGTCACCAAGGGCATTTTGCAGACCTTCCTCAATCGAAACGGTATGCGCGGGATCGCAGAGGCAAGACCAGGCACCCAGCAGGTGGCTCTTGCCCTCGGCCCCCGCAAGCTGACCGACCAGCGCAATTTTTTTGCCGCGCATGGCGGCGGGGCGAAGCGGCAGAACGCCGTTGTTTTCCAGAAGAACGGCGGTTTCGTGGGCGGCCATGCGAGCCGCGTCCATGTGCTCGTCACAGAAGAAGCAATCCTCACCGTCCTCATCCACGTAGGGCTCGTCCATGAGTCCGCACAGGTACTTGAGAGTCAGCACCGACAGCACCGAGGCGTCCACCTGCTCCATAGAGATCTTCCCTTCCTCAATGAGGGAGGGCAACCGATCGTTGTAGGGATCGCCCGCCATGATCATGTCACAGCCCGCGCCAAACGCCAGGCGTACGGCGTCCTTCTCATCCTCGGCAAAGCCGTGAGGAATCAGCTCCACCACGGCACCCGCGTCCGACACTACGAAGCCCTTGAAGCCCATCTCCCCGCGCAACACGTCGGTGAGCAGGTAGCGATTGCCCGTGGCGGGCACGCCGTTGACGTCCTCAAAGGCCGACATGACGGTAGCCGCGCCCGCGTCAACGCCCGCCTTGAAGGGGGGCAGGTAGACGTCGTGTAATGTCTGCATGGACATATCGGCGGTATTGTAATCGCGGCCGCCAATGCACGCGCCGTAGGCGGCAAAGTGCTTCATGCAAGCGAAAATTCGATCCTTGCCGACAGTTTCTCCCTCGCCCTGATAGCCTCTGACGGTGGCCTCCGAGAAGCGGGAGCAGAGATAGGTATCCTCGCCGTATCCCTCCATGATGCGGCCCCAGCGGGGATCGCGGGCGATATCCACCATAGGCGAAAACGTCCACTTCAGGCCCGCGCGATAGGCTTCCTTCGCGGCGATCTCACTGCAACGGCGAGCCACTTCGGGATTCCAGGAGCAGGACTGGGCAAGGGGGGTAGGAAACGTCGTGCGGTAGCCGTGGATCACGTCATCCGCGAACAGAGCGGGAATGGGCAGGCGCGTCGCGGCCAGCAGATCGTGCTGAATGCCGTTGGTTCTTTGCGCGCCCTTGATGGTCAGATAAGAGCCAACCTTGCCCTCGGTAAAATGATCGTCAAAGGTCTGCTCGTTATCCGAGTATATGGAGGTTCCGAATTGGGAGAGCTGACCGAGCTTCTCGGTCAGCGTCATGGTTGCCAGCAATACACGGGCTCTCTCACGAGCCGCTTCGTATGCCCTAGATGTCATGATCGTGTTCATAGGGGTATCTTCCTTTTACTGTTTTTTATTGTTCTATGATACGGCAACGGCTGTTGCCAATATAATGATTATATCATCATCGAATTTTTTTGTCAATCTGTTTATGGCATTTTGCCACACCTGTTCCGCCGTTACGGCAGCCGGTTTTCAAATTGGTATTTATCGGTGCCTGCGGCACGGCTCTGAATCGGGGTAGGTTAGCATTCGCCCCACCATTTCACCCGATGGAATGGTTGTCAAATTGGGGTTTATCTGTTTGTTTGTCTTTATGTACTTTTCTTTCTCCAGCGAAAGAAAAGTACCAAAAGAAGCGCCGTTCAAGAGGAAACCTACGGTTTCCCTTGAAAATCCCTTCCCTTACATGGTGGCGCACGCGG
>CAJGEA010000123.1 GCA_904502015.1 uncultured Clostridia bacterium
CGGGCTGTTTGACACCCGCCTTTTAACAGGTCATTCTGAGCGAGCCGCAAGGCGAGTCGAAGAATCACCATCCCTGAACGTGATCCTTCGACTTCGCCGCGTTGCGGCTCCGCTCAGGATGACCCCCTGAGAGAGGTGGTCGAAGTGTTTTTGTTTCCCTTGGCGGTATAGATATTCTTTGGTTTTAGATCGTAGGGTCGATTCATGAATCGACCGCGGGCGACCACAGGTCGCCCCTACGGTGTAAAATGTCGCGTTATCCCTTTTCGGGTATAGATATTCTTTTGTTTTAGACTGTAGGGACCGACGTCCTCGGCGGTCCGTATGACGAGAACGGTTGCCACGGACCGTCCGGACGCCGGTCCCTACAATCGAAATTTCAAACATCTCGATAAACCCCAATTTGACAATCAACGAAAGGAGCGTGCCATGACAGCAATCATTCGCCGTGACATTGAAGCATCCCTCGGCCGCGCCGACGTGACGGTGCACGTTTTTGACGAGTTGCCATCCACCAACGATTACGAAAAGGCGTGTGCCCTCGATGAATCCGACGCCCGCGCGGGGCTTGCCCCCACCCTGTGTCTGTCCCGCGCCCAGACGGGCGGACGGGGGCGCATGGGCCGATCCTTTCACTCTCCCGCCGACAGCGGACTTTACTTGACAGTGGCCTATACCACCTCCGCCCCCCTCGGCGACGCGGTACGCGTCACGGCAGGTGCGGCGGTCGCTACCGCCACGGCCATCCACGCTCTCACGGGCAAACAGCCCCGCATCAAGTGGGTCAACGACCTGTATCTCGACGGCGGCAAGCTGTGCGGCATCCTCACCGAGGCCGTCACCCTGCCCCCCACCGCCGAGGGCTTGTCCCGCACCCGCATGCTCGTGGGCATCGGCGTCAATCTCACCACACGCGCGTTCCCCGAGGGTCTGCGCGCCCCCGCCGCCTCCCTCTTTACCCCTGCTGAGGAGGCCGCCGCGGGCGGACTCCCCCTCTCTGTCGGCACGTTGGCGGGCGAGATCGCCCGCCGCCTGCTTGCGCTGGTGGAGAACACGTCCCCCGAGTTCCCTGACGGACTTTTTGGGAACGCCTGCCTCTCCTACTACCGCGCCCATTCCCTCCTCACGGGTTGCCGCGTGTCCTGCACCCGCGGGGACGAGCAATTCTGCGCCGTTACCGAGGACGTGGACGACGCCTATCGCCTGATCCTCCGTATGGAGGACGGCTCCCGCCGCCTGCTGGATTCGGGCGAGGCCTCGGCGCGCGCCGATTAAGACAGATCCCTGACCAGCTCCACCTCCCCCCACGCGTCGCTCAAGGCGACCCGCAGGGGGATTTTTTCGCTCTCGGAAAAGGTGTAAACTGCCTTGCCGCCGTCGGGCGAGGACACCGTCACGGCGCGCGCGCCATCAGTCACGGGGGACACGTCGACCACGTCCCCTTGCGGCAGCCACCCCTCGGCAAGCCGCAACAGCCCGTCAAACTGCCCCTCGCAATGATCCACACGCACGGTCTTCCCGTCTGTCAGCGTGCGGCTGACCGTCACAGTCGCACCATTCTCGGTACAGGCGCGGCTCACCGTCACCCCTGCCAGCACGGGCGGCGACGAGAAGGTAACCGACACCACCCGGCCGCCTCCCTCATTGGGGGCGGCCGTCGTCACGGCGGCAACCAGCTCCCACGCCCTGCCCGTGTAGCTCTCCCCCGCCCGTGACGCGTCCCCGCCGTAGCCATCGGACGCGGTGCGGGTAATTGTCGCACGGACGGTCATCTCCATCCCCTCGTGGGCGTAGGCAAAGTAATCGTCCGCCGCCTGCGGGTGGGCACAACCCGCTACCGCAAGCATCAGAACGAAAGAGAGCACGCTCGCACACCATCGAACCGCCAAACTCGTTTTTTTCATCTTCATTGTCCTCGCCCTCGCCCTCACCAATCCCATCATACCACCTCACCATATAAAATGAAAGATTTTCGCCACGGCGAAAATCCTCCTTACCTTTTCACTTTTCACTTTTCACTCTTCACTCATATATATGCCCCTCTCCCCGTCCTCATTCCCCAACGCAAAGGCCCGCCGCAGAGCAAGCTCTGCGGCGGGCCATTGTATCATGGGTGTGACGGAATCAGAACTTGAGCTCCACGTCCACGGGCAGGCCCGTGCGGTCGGACTCGAAGGCTGCCTCAATGATCTTGATATCCACCATCATCTGGTGATGGGTGACGAGCTGCTCCTCCTCGCCGTCAATGGCGCGGACGACGTTACGGTAATAATCGTGGACGTCAGCGTGAGGCTGCTCAATGAATTTCTCGGACAGAGATTTCTCGTCGCGGGGTGCCATGGTCTTGGTGATGCCCGCGGCGGTGCGAACGGGCACAACATCCTTCTCGTTGTAGTTGAAGCACCACACCTCGCGGCAGGGCTGGCCCCACTCAGGGATGATGGCCGAGCCGTCGCGCCCCGTCATGTAGAAGCGGGGCATATTGATGAAGTTGGAGGTGCCGACCTCGACCAACGCGGTCAAGTCGCCGTCAAAGAACATCTCCAGCTTGAAGCCATCGTCCACCAGCTCGTTGGTGATGTGGTCACAGTGGCACCACACGCGGCGCAGGGTGCGGTCATGCACGATGCCCATGATCTGGTCGATGAGGTGGATGCCCCAGTCAAAGACCATGCCGCCGCCGTACTCGGGCTCCTGCCGCCAGTCGCCGGGGATACCGCGCGAGCCGTGGCAACGGGACTCAATGTGGTGAATGGGGCCAAGATCGCCGCTGCGGTATACGTCACGCATAACGAGGAACTCACCGTCCCAGCGGCGGTTCTGATGCACGGTGAAGATGCGGCCGCAACGGTTTGAGGCATCAATCATGTCCTGCAGATCGGCCGAGGTCATGGTGACAGGCTTCTCGCAAACGACGTGCTTGCCTGCCTCCATAGCGCGGATGGCCAGTTCCTTGTGTACGTCGTTGGGGGTGGCGATGGTGACCAGCTCCACGGCAGGGTCAGCCAGCAACTCCTCCAGTGAGGCGTAGGCGCGGATGCCCTGCTCCTCGGCAGCGGCGTTGCGCTCGGGCTTGATATCGTAGACACCGACGAGGTTGATGACGTCGCTGTGGCGCATGAAGTTGGCGTGCCAGCCGCCCATGCCGCCGAAGCCGATAATGGCTGCATTCTTTTTCATACTATTTTTGATCCTTTCGGGGTTTTTCACGTTGGGATTCCGCGCGACGATGCTGCACTCGAAATCATGTGTATTATACACCAACCTCACAAGAAATGCAAGGCTTTTGGAGCATTTCGTTTGATTTTTTCAAAACAAAAACCGTCGGCACTCCTCGAAGGGGAGTGCCGACGGTTTGAATATGATCCCGCAAAGCCGTGTACGCAAGAATATGGAACCCTGGTTACTTCAGGGCGGTGATCTATCCGCGACTTTACTGCTCCCAGCGTCCGCCGATACCTTGATAACGGGACAAGTCAACCGTCAAGGGGGCGGGAGGTCTGCAAACCGCCGTGTGAGTCGATCTCCTTTAATCAAATGTGGGTCACAATGCCTGCATATCACGCACTTCGCAGGACGAAAGCGGAGGTGTCCGAGGATTACTGATCCTCAGAGAGGTTGAGGTCGTAGTCGGCCTCGTCGGAGAGCATATCGTCGAAGTAGTCGGCCACATCGTCGAACTCATCGTCGTCGTCGATGGTAACCAGTACCTCCTCGCCATTCTCATCGGTTTCTGCCTTGAGGATAACGTACTCGCAGTAGTCGGCGTTCTCGGGCTGATCCTGCACGGGGATCATGGCGTAGTACGTCGTGCCATTCAGCTCGGCCGAGCCGATCACCTCAAACTGCAGCTCGTTGCCGTCCTCGTCGGTCAAGGTATAGTATTCGCCTTCGTATTCCTTCTCATCCATGGTGGAAAAATTCCTTTCCTGTCGGTGATGGACACGCCCGCCGCGGGTTTGTCGGCGGTGGTCTTACTCCTATTATACACGAAACCCCCGACGTTGTCAACGGGTTTGGCTCATTTTTGGCGTTTTGACGATACGACCGTATGAGGGATTCAGTTGTCCGCCCACACGCCGCCGCACATAACGCGGGTGATGGCAAAATTTTCATCTACGACAAGCAAGTCGGCGCGCTTGCCGATCTCGATCGAGCCGAGCTCACCGTCCAGCCCGATCTCGCGGGCAGGCGCGAGGGTGGCGGCGTAGAGGGCGCGCTCAAAGGATATGCCCGCGAAATCGCGCAAATTCAGCACCGCCTCCCACATGGAGAGGGTACTGCCCGCGATGGCACCGTCATGGGTGCGTGCCTTGCCGTCCTTGACGGTGACGGGCATGCCCGCGATGCTGTACTCACCGTCGGGACAGCCCGTGGCCTCCATAGAGTCGGTGATGAGCACCAACCGCTCGCCCGCGAGGCGATAAGCGAGGCTCACCATTTCGGGGGCGATGTGGAAACCATCGCAGATCAGCTCACAGAGAGCGGTGGGGGAGAGCAGGCCCGCCGCGACCGCGCCGCCGTCCCGATGGTGGAGAGGAGGCATGGCGTTGAACAGGTGGGTCATGGCGGTCACCCCTCGCACAATGAGGTCTGTCGCCTCGGCGTAGGTGGCGGCGGTATGCCCCAGACCGACGGTAGCGCCGCATTCCAGCGCGCGGGCGAGGAATTTACCGCCCGCGTCCAGCTCCAGCGCGGCGGAAATATGCTTCGCACCCTTCATACGGCCGAGCAGATCGGCAAGCTCGTCGGGATCAAGAGAGGCAAGCAGGTGGGGGGCGTGGGCGCCGCGTTTGGAGGGGTTGAGGTAGCGCCCTTCCAGATGGATGCCCGCGATATGAGCGCCGCCTTTTTCTTCCGCGAGAGCGTTGATGCGATCGATGGCGGCACGGAGATCCTCCACGGGGGCTGAGGCAAGGGTGGGCATCACGGTGGTCACACCGCTTTGGAGATAACTTTCGGACATTTTTTTCAAGGTGTCGGCGCCAGCCGTGGAGAAGTCACCCCCCGCGCGTCCGTGGGTGTGTACGTCCACGAGCCCGGGCAGGAGCTTTTGCCCCTTGGCGTCAAGCACGGGGATACCGTCTGGGGCGGTCAGGGCGTCGCCCAAGTCGGCGATGCGGCCGTCCCGCACGAGCAGGTCGCCCGAAAGATAGGCGAGTGTGGGGGAGTGAAAGACCGATGCGTTTTTGATCAGGCAGTTCATAGTATTCCTCTCTTCGCAGGAGATTTGCGGGGGTGTCTTTTCCCTTATTATAGCAGATATGCCTGTATTTTTCAAGAGTCCCGAACGGACAATTTCAGTATAATTTTGACAGCGGGGTGCATGCTATGTAAAAACAAAAAGCACGGAGGTTAGCATGAACGAAATAACGCCGCAGGCAGGGCGTCTGTCGCCCCTGCTCGCCCCTCTGTTTCTGCTGGTGGCGGGCGGGACACTGTACTATTTACTGGAGGTTGCCGTGCGTGGCTGGTCGCATTGGAGCATGGCGATCTGCGGTGGTATTTGCTTGTTCGGTATCTACTATATGAACCGCGCCCTGGACGATACCCCCCTGCTCCTGCGCGCCGCGCTGGGCGCGTTGCTCATCACAGCCGTGGAGCTGGCCGCGGGGTGCATCGTCAATCTCGCGCTGGGGTGGCAGGTGTGGGACTACTCGGAGCATCCCCCGCACCTCTGGGGGCAGATCTGCCTCTACGCCTCTGCGCGGTGGGTTATCCTCTGCGTCCCCGTCTGCCTCGGCTGTACCGCCCTGCGCCGATTCGTGTTTGAGGTATAAAAGCACCCCGACACGGCCAAAATTGTCCATGTCGGGGCGGTTAAATTGGGGTTTGTCTCGCAGGGGTTTCACCCCTGCACCCCACCAGAAACTTTTTTGAAAAAAAGTTTCTGGACTTCAAAAAACTTGAAAAAGATATATTTGACAATATCTTTTGGCAATATTTTTTGAAGGTTCTTGAG
>CAJGEA010000124.1 GCA_904502015.1 uncultured Clostridia bacterium
AGCGTTTTGAAATATATGTTTTTAAGGTTTTTGGGAGTCCAGAACCCTTCGCGATATTTGCTGAAGGCAAATTCGCACCGAACGAAGTGAGGAGGTTTTCAAAAAGGGTTCTGGTGGGGTGCAGGGGTGAAACCCCTGCCCGACAAATCCAAATTTGAAAACCACTTTTCCCTCGGGGGAGATGGTCGGCGCGTGGCAACCATCCCCGAGCCAAAGCTGTGCCGCAGGCACAAATCCAAATTTGAACGTGGGTTGAATAGTCACAGCAAACATTGATTGATTAAACTATAATTTGTGAGGAATGAGTATGAATATCTATTGCGGACTCGGCGATCGTGTTTCGTACGCCGAATATATGACGCTGATCAACGAGGTGTTCGGCTTTACCGGCACCGAGCGTGAGTTTGAAAAGCTCCTGCCCAAGCTCTATACCCCCGCCCGCGCACCGCAGGCGTCCAGCTATGTTGTCACAGAGGACGGCCGCGCCGTAGCCGCCGTGGGCGCGTATCCGAACGAGATCACGGTCTGTGGCAAAACCCTCAAGTGCTGTGGCATCGGTAACGTCGCCGTGCATGCCGACGCCCGATCCAAGGGCTACATGAAGGCTACCATGAACGCCGCACTGGAAGGTATGATCCAAAACGGTGCCGACTTCACGGCGTTGGGCGGCCGCCGTCAGCGGTATCAGTATTTTTCCTATGACCGGTGCGGCCCGTGCGCCAATTTCTCCCTGACCCCTGATAATTTCCGCCACGGATGTAAGGGGGATGCGCCCTTTGCCGCCCGTGTCGTCACCGATCCCGCCGACCCCGTGCTGGACGAGATCAAGGCGCTGTCCGACGGCGGTCAGCTCGTCCCCGTCCGCGCGCGTGAGGATTTTCTGGACATCGCTCATTCCTGGCTTGCCTCCCTCTGGGCTGTGACCGATGGCGACCGTCTCGTGGGCTACGCCATTATGGAGCCCAGCCGCCTTATCAGCGAGGTGCGCGTGACCAACGCCGCTGAGCTCGTCCCCCTCCTGCACACGCTCTTTGCGGCGACCGGTAGCGCTACCATGAGCCTGCGCCTGCCGTCCTATGAAACCGAGTACATCGCCGAGGTTTGGCGCATTGCAGAAGGCTTTAACGAGGGCTGCTCCATGATGTACTCCGTCCTGCGCTATCGCACGGTGACGGATGCCTTCCTGTGCCTTAAGAATACCTACGACACCCTCCCCGACGGAGAGCTGCGCTGGCTTATTCATGGTTATGCGGGCGACGAGCGGCTGTGTATCTCGGTGCGCGGCGGTGTTCCCTCGGTGGAGAGCCTGCCCGCCGATGTTCCCGTGGATCTGGAGCTGTCCCACCTGGATGCCATGAGCGTCCTGTTCGCCCCCTTCTCCCCCCTCAGAGACACGCTGAGCGATACCGCCCGCCGCTGGTTCCCCCTCCCCCTGTGGATCTACCGCGCGGATGAGGTATAACGCTGCACCACCCATAAGGACAAATTGAGGACGGATTTTCGGGGTTTCCTATAAAAAAGTGATAATGTCACCCGTAGGGGAGGGGTTTCCCCTCCCGCCCATATCTGATTTTGGCGATGGAACGGGAGGCGAAACGCCTCCCCTACGGATATACTAAAGAATTTCGGCAGAGATGTTGTTTTCTCTGCCGATTTGTGTTATAATGGAATCACATCGTAGGGCGGGAGCAAGCCCCGCCCTACAACGCCGTAATACAAAGGCGAAATCGGCGATACAATGAAGGAGATCTTTATGGGATGGATAGGTATCATTGTACTATTGTTTGTCGTTGGGCTGGAATTTGGGTTGGAATATTTGTTCTACTCACATTCAAAGAAGGAAGAATCGGAAGATGCGTATATTACTAAAACCCATACGCCCAAAAGAAGAACCGTTACCTGCTTTGTGCTGACTGTTGCGGCGTCTGTCGCTTCTATAATCTGTGCCTTGATTTTGAAAAATTCTTTAGATTTGGGCGGTTGGATTGCTTATTTGTTCGGATGCATATTTACGATCGCGCTTCCTTTTGTTTTGCTTCTGCTATGTATTGGCAATTATGAGGTTATGACTGCCGAAGGAATTATTGCTCGCAGGATCCATAAAAAAACATTTGTCCGATATGATCAAATGGCCTACTACGCGTATTCGCACGGTCAATTGACAATATATGCAGAGGACGATACGTTGCTTCTTTTTGTTGGAGATAACCGAATCGGCTTACAATCCTTGATCAATTGTCTGGAAAAACGAAATATATGCAAGCGATAAAAGCATTTGACGCTATTCAGCCACAAGTCAAATTGGTATTTATCGAGATGTTTGGGATTTCGGTCGTAGGGGAGGGGTCTCCCCTCCCGCGAACGAATGGTTTAATCAAAAAACGGGAGGATCAACGCCCAATGTCATTAAGCTAAGCTTCCTCGCCGTGTCATCCTCGAGCGGAGCCGCCCCCGAGATTCTTCGCGGCTGACCTTTGGTCAGCGACGCTCAAGAATGACAACGGGGGCGGCGCAGCGAAGGATCTCACGGCGAAGATATTTTATTAACCTAATGATATTGAACCAACGCCTCCCCTACGAACACATCAAAAATTTCGGCAGAGATGTTGTTTTCTCTGCCGATTTGTGTTATAATGAAGTGGGTGGTGAAGACAAACGTCTAACAAGGATATTCACCCAAATGAAATCACAAGCGGGAGAAGATTATGAAAAAAATTGTCTGTTTCCTATCTTTAGTGATCACGTGTTGCTTGCTTTCCTCCTGCGATCCCGGACTGCGCTATATTGATCCGGACGTTCTCCATCAGGTTGTCAGCATTGAGTTGATCGAATATGAAAATCCGAATCAAAAACATTTTTTTACATGGGTTCCGGATCAATTCCATAAGCTCGTCCCATTCAAAACCGCCAATGCTACGGTTATTGAAACCCTGCCCCCCGAGAAGAACGCCGAATTTTTGGAGGCGTTTTCGAACACCGATATACTCCACACGTACTATGCGTATAATTCCCCCAAGGATATTTGCTTGCGCTTGAATTATGAAAACGGAAACTTCCTGATCATCTGGGCCAACTATGCAGAAAAGTCCTATGCCGGTTATATCGGAGAGTATTCCTCGGACGGATCGGTTTTGTCTTTTTGGGGCTCCTTCAGTTCACTCAAATCTTACGAAGATTTAGTGAACCGATACTTTACCCATACCTTGCCTCGTGCATGAAAACATCCCCGACAGATTCAAATCTGTCGGGGTATTTGCATTCCTTATGAAAACTGTCCGTTCAGTTCTTTCTTCCCTCCGCAATCATCTGTCGCAGGCAGGAGAGCGCCGCGTCCAAGCCGCCCACCTCGTCGATCAGCCCCGCTTCCACCGCCTCGCGTCCCTCCAGTACTGGTCCCACATCGGTGGCGATCTGGTCGGGGCGCATCATCAGCTCGTGGAATTTCTCGCGGGATATGCGGCTGTGGTCACATACGAAATTCATAATCCGCGTCTGCATATCCTCGAAATAGCGGTAGGTCTGGGGCGCACCGATCACCGTGCCGCTGATCCGCACGGGATGGATGGTCATGGTCGCGCTCGGCACGATGAAGGAGCGCCGCCCCGCTACCGCCAGCGGCACGCCGATGGAGTGACCGCCGCCCAGCACCAGAGTCACCGACGGCTTTTTCATGGATGCGATCAGCTCGGCCAGTGCCAGCCCCGCCTCCACATCACCCCCCATTGTGTTGAGGATGACCAGCAGTCCGTCTGTGTCGTCGTCTTCCTCCACGGTCACCAGCAGGGGAATGATCTGCTCATACTTGGTTGCCTTCTGACCATCGGGGAGCAGGTAGTGTCCCTCCACTTGCCCCACGATGGACAGGCAGTAGATGGATTCCCGCGCGTTGCCTGCGATGACCGACGCGGATTTTTCTATGGTTTCCAGCTCGCCCTTGTCAATTTTGTTCTTTCCGTTTTGCTTGCCCATGATTTACCTCGCAAAAAAACATTCAAAGGATAGTATGACCAAAAAGTTTTTTTCTATACGGCCATAATTATTTCAAAATAAATATTTACTTTTCAAAAGAAATGTGCTATAATCTATTATGTATGCGATTTATGCATCAATTTGTCATAAATTCACTGTAGAGAGGATGTAAGTTATGGAAAACAAGATTCTCGTAGAGACCTCCGCCCGTCACGTCCACCTGACGGCCGAGGCCGTTGCCGCACTGTACGGCGAGGGCGCAGAGCTGATCGTCAAGAAGATGCTCAGCCAGCCCGGTCAGTTCGCTACCGCCAATGAAAAGCTGAAGCTGGTCGGCCCTAAGGGCTCCATCATGCTCAGCGTTCTGGGCCCCACCCGTCCTGCAACTCAGGTCGAGCTGTCCTATACCGATGCTCGCGCGCTGGGCCTTTCGGGTGTTCCCGTTCGTGAGAGCGGCGACGTAGCCGGCACCCCCGGTATCAAGATCGTAGGCCCCGCAGGTGAGATCGATATCGACGAGGGATGCATCATCGCTATGCGTCATATCCATATGACCCCCGCCGATGCTGAGGGTCTGGGCGTTACCAACGGTCAGGTCGTTAAGGTTCTGGTCAAGTCCGCCCGCACCACCATTTTTGACGACGTTGTCGTTCGTGTCAGCCCCAGCTATGCGCTGGCTATGCACATTGATACCGACGAGTGCAACGCCGCCGCCGCCTTTGGCGAGATCTACGGCGAAATCGTCAAGTAATTCGCATCGCTACGATCGAATAAGGAAAGGTACATCGAAACCATGAAAATTTTGTTTCAGGGCGACAGCGTGACCGATGCAGGCCGTGACCGCGCCAACTTCCACGATATGGGAGAGGGTTACCCCAAGTATGCCTCGGCTATGATCCGCGATTCCTACCCCAAGTGCGACTTTGAGTTCGTCAATTTGGGTATCAGCGGCAACCGCACGAAGGATCTCGTTGCCCGTCTCGAGTCGGATTTCATTGAGATCCGGCCCGACATCGTGTCCATTATGATCGGCGTCAATGACGTGTGGCACCACTACGATTTCATTCGTGAGGAGACCACCGACGACGAGTTTGAGCGCAATATGCGCACCGTTCTCGACGCCATCAAGACTCGCACGAGCGCCAAGATCCTCATGCTCCAGCCCCTCCTCCTCGACGTAGAGGATAAGCGTCATATGCGCGAGGAGCTGGTGCGCAAGCAGGCCATCTTCAAGCGTTTGGCCGACGAGTACGCTATTGCCTACGTGCCTACCGACGAGCTGCTCCGCGCCGAAACAGACGAAGCACCCACCTACTACGCCGCCGACGGCGTACACCCCACCGCTGACGGCGCGTGCTACATCGCCGAGCGGTACCTCGCCGCCATCTCCCCCGTGATCGAATCCCTGATCGCAGACGGCGAGTGATCCCCCTATCGTTCTCTCAAGCAAATTATATAAAGGAGATAAAACAATGAGCAACGAGTTCAATTGCGAGTACGCAATGAGCCAAGAGGTTCAGCACATGTGTACCGTAGCCCAGGGCCCCAATCACGGTCCCGCTCCCCTGCCTGAGGAGGGCAAATGGATTCAGGCAAAGCAGATCAGCGACATCTCTGCCTACACCCACGGTGTGGGATGGTGCGCACCCCAGCAGGGCGCGTGCAAGCTGTCCCTGAACGTCAAGAACGGTATCATCGAGGAGGCCCTCGTTGAGACCATCGGTTGCTCGGGTATGACCCACTCTGCCGCTATGGCCGCAGAGATCCTGCCCGGCAAGACCCTTCTGGAGGCTCTGAACACCGACCTGGTGTGCGATGCCATCAACACCGCTATGCGCGAGCTGTTCCTGCAGATCGTGTACGGCCGCAGCCAGTCTGCCTTCTCTGAGGGCGGTCTCGTCATCGGCGCGGGCATGGAGGACCTCGGTAAGGGTGAGCGTTCCATGGTTGGTACCATGTACGGCACCAAGGCAAAGGGCGTTCGTTACCTCG
>CAJGEA010000125.1 GCA_904502015.1 uncultured Clostridia bacterium
CGACAAATCCAAATTTGAAAACCGCCCGCAGGGCATCCCATCGGGGAAAACCTTATGGGGAGCGTTGAGTTTTGCCGACAGGCAAAACTCGGTTGAACTCGGCCACGCCGAGTTCGCGCACCGCAGGTGCCAAATTTGAAACACCGTCCCGTTACAGACATAAAATCCCCCCATCAGCCGTTTGGCCGATGGGGGGCAAACTATTTCGTTTTAATTTTACGCGCTATGCGTGTTCTGCGGAAGAAATCAGTCCTTCTTCTTGAGAGCAACAGCAGCGGCAGCAGCAGCCAGAACGGCTACAACAGCGCCGGTAGCGACTACGGAGCCGCAACCGCCTTCCTTAGCGGGAGCCTCGGTCTTAGCCTCGGACTCAGCCGCAGAGCTATCCTCGGGCTCAGCGGTCGTCTCCTCAGCCTTAGTGGGCTTCTCGGTGGGAGCCTCGGTCTCGGGCATGGTCTCGCCGGTTGCACCCAGAGCATCATCCATGGAAGCATACATGTCGATGGAGATCAGGGTGAACTCGCTGCCGCGGTTCTCATCGTCACCGATGGTGTATGCCCAGTTGAATACCATCTGGTTGATGAACAGGTTGGCGTAGCCGTCCTCGTTCGTCAGGTCGAAGTAGATATACTCCTCAGAGCCGTCGCCCTTGATGGAGTTGATGGGATACACGTAGTAGTCCTGCTTGGAACCACCCAAACCTGCAGTTACCGTGAGCTGAACGCTCTCGTCCTCGGCCATGACGGGGCAACCCTTAACCTTGAAGACGATGACGTTACCGTCGCCGTCGCCGTTAGCCAGATTCTTCTTGTTGAACTTCTCGCCGGTGCCGTTGAAGTTCTGCATCAGACGGTAGTAGTCAATGGTGACCTTGGGCTCAACGTAAGCATCGATACCCCAAGAGCCCTTGAAGGTGATAGTGCCGTCGCCGGTGAAGACGGGAACGCACTGATCGAACTTGACGTAATCGGCGTGCTCCTCGCCGAACTGGTCAACGTGGTTGAAGTTGTCGAACAGGTGAGGATTGTACTCGGTGTAAACGGGCTTGATGGTGATATCACCGCCCAGGGTATACTTCTCCCACTTACCGACCATGCCTTCCTTCTTGGGAACGGCAGGCTCGGCGATGGAGGGCTGGCCCTCTCTATAGGTGATGGCTCTGAGCACCGAACCGTCCTCTTTCAAGAAGGTAGCGGTGAACTCACGGGGAGCCTCGGGGAGCTTGTGCATATTGCCGTCAGCGTAAGCCTGAGCGTCAGCCTCGGTGTTGAAGAACGCAATGTACTCAACGTCCATGGTTGCGCCCTCCTCGTAGGATGAGAAGAAGTCGAAACGAACGTGGTTGAGCTCGTTGGTAGCGGGGTTGTAGTCACCCAGCTCACCGACGTTCACGATGTCGCACTTCCACTCGTTGCCGCAGGTAAGACCCCAAGTCAGCTTGTCGGTTATACCGTTAGCGCCTTCGCCGTTACCGATGTGGAACTCGGTGAGCATACCCTCGCTGGCGGTGGTGCGGTACTTGATAACCATGTAGGGAGCGGCAACCATGCCTGCGGTCAGGGAGTAGTAGGGGTCCTCGCCCGTAGCGGTCAGGGTAACGTAGCCCTTGGTGTAGTCATAGGCAGCCTTCTGGCACTGATTGCCGCCGTTGCAATCGAGCAGCCAGCCCTCGTAAATGAAAACGGGCTTGATCTCGGAGGTCTCGCCCTCAGCGGATACGAAAATCATGCCCGAAATGCAGGACAGGATCATCATAGCAGCCATAAACAGACCCATAAATCTCTTTGTGTTTCTCATTATGAATTTCTCCTTTCGAAATTTACACAAAATATTGGCTCTTACATTGTAGCGCAAAATCCCAAAAATGTCAACAGATTTTTGATGTTTTTCACATTTCGGCGGGATATTTGGCATTTTCAACAAAAACCGTTTCCCTTTTTTGGCGGTTTAGCCCTCTGTCCATCCCATAAACTGACCGTCCTGCCAGCGAGCGAGCATCCGCGTCCCGTCCCCGCGCTCGGCGGTGAACACCCACGCGCCCCGCGCTGAGAGCCTGCGAAAGGTGACGAGCAGGAAATATGTATGAGCGACAGCAGTCTCGGCGGCGGGTGTGACCACGCGCGCACCGTCCACCCAGCCCGTAACCGAATCGGCAGAAGTGACCTCCACCGAGATCACGCCGCGCCCCGCAAGGCAAACCACCCCCGCGGCGGGCGGACTTCCCTGCCCTGCCCCGCCTCCATCGATTTCATAAATGAAGCGAACCGAGAAAAAGCCGTTGGCACACGGCGTTTCCTGACAGCCGATCAAGCGGGCGGCCGCGTCGGGCTCATCCTGCTCGGATTTGCTCAGCTCCGCGGTTTCGGTCGGCTCATCAGCCCTTTCGTCGGTTGCCGCCTCATGGGTGGCGGTGTCCGTCCCCTGCCCTGCCCCGTCGCCCGTCCCCGGCGCCGCGCGCGCCTCGGCTACGGGGATGTAGTCCACCCCGCCCCGCGTCGGATCGTAGTAGGCGATCCCCTCAGGGCAGGCGGCGGTGATCGACCTGCCGCAGGCTTCGCCGTCTACATCCAAGGTAAGCAAAATCGTAAGCCCCGCAAGGTCTTTCAATTCTCCGTCGGCCAGAATGACAGCCCGCGTATCGCGGATATCCACGGTCAGGGTAACGGATGTGTCAGCGGGCGAGGATTCGTTCTCTCCCTTACCCTGCACGGCCGAAAGGAGGTGCCACCCGTCGGAGGCATCCACCGTCACACACACAGCAGCGGGGGTGGAGGGATCGGTATCGGGCGGGAGGGAACCGCTCAGGGCGAGGGTAACGGCAGCGGCGGTTGCGGCATCGGAAACCGACAAACGGATTGACCACGCCCCTGCCCCGTCACCCTCGGCGGAATCGGGCAAAGCTAAGGTCGGCTCCGCCGCGCCGTAGAGGAATCCACAAAGGCATAAAAACGTCAACACAGGGCATAAAATATGAGTAAAAACGGGTATTTTATGTAACATATCATTACTATATTAACGATACCGTTATTTTATGACGCGATTTGCAGGAAAACAGCATGATAATTGGGGGTAATTATTTATTCAGCCGCGCTACAAATTGGTATTTATCGGTGCCTGCGGCACGGCTCTGAATCGGAGTAGGTTAGCATTCGCCCCACCATTTCACCCGACGGGATTCCCTGCGGGCGGTTGTCAAATTGGTATTTATCGGTGCCTGCGGCACGGCTCTGAATCGGGGCAGGTTAGCATTCGCCCCACCATTTCACCCGACGGGATTCCCTGCGGGCGGTTGTCAAATTGGTATTTATCGGTGCCTGCGGCACGGCTCTGAATCGGGGTAGGTTAGCATTCGCCCCACCATTTCACCCGATGGGATTCCCTGCGGGCGGTTGTCAAATTGGTATTTATCGGTGAGTTGATTGTAGGGGGCGACCTCCTGCCGCAGGCACAAAAATCCCGACGGCCAACGCCGTCGGGATTTTCACAGATTTTCATCAAAAGGGCCGGGAATCAACAGCTCGGGCTGTCGAGATACCACCGTCCGTCCTCCAGGACGAAGGACAGGTACACGTTCCGCCACTCGGGATCGGCATCGGTACACGAAGGAATCGACACCCGTAGGTGGGAAGCGGTGGAAGGGGACACGATCCTCATGCCCGCGTAGTCGTAGGTTCGCACGCCCTTTACCAGCGCCTCCACGCTCTCGCTCTGATACAGGCGACCGTCGGTCTGCGTGTAGCGGGCGGGCAGGACGGTACCCACGTTCTCGGCAATGGCGTGACCCGTGAACACCGACTCGTAGAGAGATTCGCGGTACTCCGAGCCGTACACGGCGGCAATGGCCTCCTTCATGTCCTCCACGTAGGCGTACTTCGCGTAGGGGGTGACGTAGAGATTGCCGTCGTCGGTGACACCGTAGTAGCGGTGAATCAGCGTGTCCTCTGCGTTGCCGCGCGGGTAGGTGGGGAGTCCTGCGCCAAAGAGCAGGACGTTGACCTCGTGGGAGGCCTCAATGAGGTCCACCAGTTCGTCGTAGACCTCCTCCAGCGGGGGAGGGGCGCTCCTTGCGCAGGATGCGAGGGAGGTCACCGAGAGCAGGAGGCACACAGCCAGCAGGGAAGTGATGAATTTTTTCATGGGGTATCGGTGTCCTTTCGGGGGATAATACAGGAGTAGGGACGGCGCGATGGTAGCTAAATTTGCCTTTTGGAAAGGCTACTATATTTTTTTCAAGTTTTGAGGATTCCAAAGGATCTTTTTCAAAAGATCCTTTGGTGGGGTGTGGGGCAAAGCCCCACATTATTCGGCAGTCTCCTCGGTTGCCTCGCCTTCAACGATCTCCTCAAGAGTCTCGTCGAGGATCTCGTCCTCGTCCGGCTCCTCGGGCTCGCGCGCCACCTTGGTGAAGTTGGCGATGTACTGGCCCTCGGGCAGACGCATGAGGATAACGCCCGAGGCGGTACGGGAGATCAGGGAAATATCGGCGGCGGGGGTACGGATGATGGTGCCCTGATCGGTGATCATCATGAGGTCGTCCCCATCGTCCACCGAGGTGATACCCGCCAGTCGGCCCGTCTTCTCGGTGACGTTCTGGCACACCACGCCAAAGCCGCCGCGGTGCTTCATGGTACGGAAATTGTCGAAGGGCGTACGCTTGCCGTATCCGTTTTCGGTAACTGTGACAAGGTATTTTGTGTCATCCACCACAACGGCGCCCACAACGCGGTCGCCCTCCTCACGCATACCGATACCGATCACGCCGCGCGCGGTACGTCCCATAGGACGCACGCCGCTCTCGTGGAAGCGGACGGCGTTACCCACGGCGGTGGCGATGATGATCTCGCTCTCGCCGTAGCTGTGCAGAACGTACAGCAGCTCGTCGCCCTCATCCAGCGTGATGGCGTACTTACCGCCCTTGCGCTGGTACTCAAACTCGGAGAGCAGGGTGCGCTTGATAATACCGTTTTTCGTAATCATGGTGAGGTACTCGCCCTCGCCAAAGCCGCTGACGGCGATCATGGCGGTGACCTTCTCGCCCTCAGCCAGATGCAGAAGGTTGACGATATTCGTACCCTTGGCGGTACGGGAGGCCTCGGGGATATGGAAGGCGCGGATGGCTTGCACGCGACCCGTGTTGGTGAACATCAGCACGGTGGAGTGGGAATGCACCGACACCACCTTCTCGATAAAGTCCTCTTCCTTGGTCGCCATGCCCATGATGCCCTTACCGCCGCGGCGCTGGGCCGAGTAGGTGGCGGTGGACTGGCGCTTGATATAGCCCGCGTTGGTCAGGGTGAGCACGCAGTTCTTCTTCTCCACCAGATCCTCGTCGATGATCTCGTTCTCCACCTGCTCAATGCGGGTGCGGCGACCGTCGGCGTAGCGGGACTTGATGTCCAGCATCTCGTCCTTGATGATCTGATTGATGCGGGCGGGATCGGCCAGAATGGCACGGAACTCGGCGATGGCGGCGTGGAGTGCCTCCAGGCGGTCCATGATCTTCTGTCGCTCCATGCCCGAAAGTCGTCCCAGCGTCAGGGATACGATGGCCTGTGCCTGCTCCTCGGACAGTCCGGGGTTCTCGTCGGCGGCAAAGGCGGCGAGATCCAGCTCGGCACCCTCCTGCACGTCACCGCGGCCGAACCGCTTCATCAGGTTGATCTTGGCGGTGGGGGTGTCGGGCGAGGAACGGATGATGGAAATGACCTCGTCGATGTTGTCGATGGCCAGCTTGTAGCCCTCGTAGATGTGAGCGTCGTGCAGAGCGGCGTTCAGATCGTAGCGCACGCGGTTGGTAATGACCGACTGCTGGTGCGCGATATAGTAGTCCAGGATCTGAGCAAGATTCAGCACCTTGGGCTCGTTGTTCACCACAGCCAGCATGTTGACGGCGCAGGTGTTCTGGAGCTGGGTATAGCGGTAGAGCTTGTTGAGAATGACGTGGCCGTTCGC
>CAJGEA010000126.1 GCA_904502015.1 uncultured Clostridia bacterium
CGGCTATATCATGTATGCCAATCACCAGGGAAAGTACGATGCGTTGGGCATCATGTGGGGGCACCCCCGTCCCTGCCGCGTGCTGATGGATCTGGACCGCTCCAAAATGCCCATTGCCAACGAGTACGTATCTCTGGTGCGCGGCAAACGGCTGGATCGGAGCAACGTGCGCCAACAGGTCGTATGTCTGCGTGAGATCGCCGAGGAAGTTAAGGACGGCAAGGTGTATCTGATTTTCCCGGAGGGGGGCTACGCTAAGAACCAGACCAATCGCATGGGGGATTTTCGGGGCGGTTGCTTCAAGTCCGCCTCGCTGTCGGGGCGGCCCATCGTGCCCGTTGCTATCATTGATTCGTATAAGCCCTTCGGTTCAAAGGGGCTGGCACCCGTTCACACGCAGGTGCATTATTTGCCGCCCGTTCCCCATGCGGCGTTCGCTCATCTGCCTACCGCCGAGATCGCGCGCATGGTGCAGGCCCGTATCGCGGCGCACATGGAGAGCGTGTTGGGCGAGTCGGTGTGGGATTCGGCCGACACGTCCGAATCAACCGAGGGGGAATGCCCCCGCGCCGTCGGAGAGTGATCCGCCGATTCCGATTCAAGGACCGTTACCGTTACCGTCGCCGTCGCCGTTTTGTGAACGGCGACGTTTTTTTGCCCTTGCAGTTGCATATAGTGGAAGTGAATGCCCGTTTGGAGCAAAACAGGAAAACAGGAGGCGCGGTCAAATGAAATTTGAGGAAGCGGTAACGGTAGAGGAGGTCACCGAGCGGCGGTGGTACCGCGTGGGGGCTTGCCCTGTGTTGGAGGTTTCGGTGACCTATCCGCACCTCACCGTGCGTGAGGGGGCGGAGGGGGAGATTTCCCCTGTTGATGTGGGGCGGTTCAACGATGCCTACGCCCGCATGGCCGAGGCGTTTCTGCCCTGGGCCGAGGGGGATCCTGCTCGCGAGGCGGCTGAGGCGTTTGGGACTATGGGAGCGGGTGCGGCATACCGCTTTGATCGGCGGCTGGTCTTGTGCAAAATGACCGTCAGTTCCGTGCAACGATCGCCGTCGGATACGGTCGGATACGTGCGAGTTGTGCGACGAGTCTCAATGGGTCGAAGAAGGGAAGAGGAACACGAAAAAAATCTTTTGCATGAAGATATTTGGCGTTTTCCCGATATGACGCTGGTGCGCCGTTGTCCGCGCGGCCTGGCGCCTCTCGGGGACGAATCGCGTCGAGGAAAATAGTCCACTCGGAAGGCGGCGTGTTCAATCTGCCAAAAAGTCATAAAATTGAGAAAAACACTTGAAAAAAACAGCAAGGTGTGGTAAAATATATAATAATGTATATTTGTATTTTCCGAGATCGGGGGGGTACAAATCACGGCGCGGTCACCGTGCCGCGCAGATCTAAGAAAGAAGGTGAGATCCTTGTCAAATAAAGCGATTGCCCGAGTCCGCGAGGCTGAGCAGGAGGCTGCGTCTATCCGCGAGAGTGCCCGTGCCGAAGCGCGTGACCGCGTAGAGGCCTGCGAAAAGGAATGTGTCGTTGCGGCGGCCCGTGCGACCGATCGGACGGCGGCTGAGCTTTCCGCCCGCTTGCAGGAAATGCGTAAGCGCACCGAGGCGCTGGTCGAGCAGAGCCGCACCGAGGTGGAGGGCGACATGGAGGCCATGGAGGAGGCCGCACGCGAGCGTATGCGCGAGGCCGTAAAACAGATCGAATGGGAGATGTTTGATTCATGTCAGTAAGTGTAATGAAAAAGCTGACCGTGCTGACTCCCACGCGTGATGCCGATGCTCTGGTGAGCCGCTTGATGAAGCTGCGGTGTGCGGATATCCGCACCGTGCCCACCGAGGACGACGGCACCCTCCTGCGGTTGGATTGTGACGCCGCCCGCGTAGAGGCGGAGCGACGCGTCAGCCGCGTGAGCGAGGTCATCCCGCTGTTGGATTCATACTCGGTCAAGCAAAAACCCCTGCGGCAAAGGCCCATCCGCGTGACCGCCGAGGAATTTCGCAATTCGGGGCGTTACGGTGCCGCCACCGCCACGGTGGACGAGGCGCTGGAGATGCAGAGCCTCATACAGAAATGCCACACCGACCGCGCCCGTGTGGAGGGACTGATTCACACCCTCACGCCGTGGCGCGACTACGATGCGCCTCTTACGGGGCAGGGAACCGCGACCTGCGACGTGTGGTTGGGTGTCTTTCCACCCAAAACCTTGCTATCGGCGGTGGACGACGCGCTATCCGAGCTTCACGCAGGCGTGGAGGAAATCGGGCGGGACAACGACGGCCTCTATACGGCGGTGATGGTTATGCGCACCGACGAGGACGAGGTCAACCGCGCGCTGACGCCGCTTGGATTTTTGCGTGCGAGCTTTAAAGGCCTGCTCGACGAGGCGGGCGACGCCCGTTCCAACATCCGCGCCGCCGAGCGCACGCTGGACGAGCTTGACAACCTCTACCAGAGCTGTACCGACCGACTGCGTGAGTTGTCTGAAAATCTGCAAGACTTGCAGGTGCTGTACGACGTGGAGCAGACGGCGCTGACCGCCGCGCGGCAGAAGCAAAAGCTGGCGGCGACCGAGATGTGCGCCGTGCTGGAGGCGTGGATCCCCGCCGAGCGCGAGGATCGCGTGACCGCTGCGCTGGAACGCATGGATTGCGCGTACGAGTTGGCCGACCCCGCCGAGGGAGAGGACGCCCCCGTGCTTCTGCAAAACAACGGGTACGCATCCAACTTCGAGTGGGTGGTGGGGATGTATTCCTACCCGCGCTACGGCTCGTTTGACCCCACCTTCATCATGAGTATCTTCTATTTCCTCATATTCGGTTTGATGTTCGCCGACGTGGGCTACGGATTTTTGCTCATGCTCGCGGGCTTCCTCGCTCCGCCGCTTCTCGGCATGAAGGACGGGATGCGCCGCATGCTGAATATGTTCGGCTACTGCGGCATTGCCTGCACGCTGCTGGGCGCCGTGTTTGGCGGTTGGTTCGGTGACCTGCCCTACGCCATTATGACGAACTACCTGGGCTACGAGAGTCTGGAGGCTGCGCAGGCCGCCGCCCCCTTTTTCAACGGCGTCAGCCTGACGCTGGGAGGCAGCCCCGTGTCCCTCAACCCGCTGGAAAACCCCATCGCCTTCCTCGTGATCTCCCTTGCTATAGGCCTTATTCACATGGTGGCGGGCATGGCGGTCAAGTTCTACGTGCTGTGGAAGGACAAGCAGTATGTCGCCGCCATCTTTGACGTGGCCGCATACTGGATCATTTTCGCGGGCATCGGTTGCCTGTTCCTCAATTCCACTGCCGCCATCGTCCTGCTGGGCGTGGGCGTGCTCATGGTGGTGACTATGGGCGGCCGCGCGCACCGCAATATCGTGATGCGCCTGCTCATGGGCCTCAAGGGGCTCTACGATCTCATCAATTACGCCTCTGACCTGCTCTCCTACAGCCGCATTCTGGCGCTGGGACTGTCGGCGGGTGTGGTGGCGCAGGTGGTCAACCTCATTGCCACCATGGGCGGCCCCACCGTCCCCGGATTCCTCTTGCTCGTGGCGGTCATGCTGATTGGCCACGCGCTGAACATGGCGATCAACCTGCTGGGCGCGTTCGTACACGCCAGCCGCCTGCAATATCTGGAGTTCTTCGGTAAGTTCTACGAGGAGGGCGGAACGCCCTTCGATCCCGCGCTCCCCAGCGAGGAGTATTCCACCGCTGAATCGGACGCGCCCTGAACCCGTACTCATTTTGTAAAAATATGAATTTGCATTACGCATAAGAAAAGGAGTCATTATCATGAAACACGTAAAGATTCAAAAGCTGTTCGTTACCGTTCTGGCGGTGCTGGCCATCCTCTCCCTTCTGACCGTTGCCTGCGTGGCGACCGACGCGCCCGTTGATACCGAAGCCGAGGTTACCACCGAGGCTCCCGTTGAGACCACCCCCGAAACCACCCCTGACGCCGCTCCCGAGGCGGACAAGGGCGCGACCTTCGGCACACTCCTGCTGGAGCTGTTCTCGGGCACCAATCTTGCGCTGCTTGGTGTTGCCCTCGCTGTTGCTCTGCCCTGCGTGGGCTCTGCCAAGGGCGTGGCCATCGTCAGTCAGGCGGCTACGGGCCTTCTGTCCGAGCAGCCCCACATGTTCGGTAAGTGCTTCCCCCTCATGGCTCTGCCTATGACCCAGGGTGTGTACGGTCTGGTGGCCTCCTTCGTGATCCTCAAGAAGATCGGTCTGTTCGACAACACCGAGTACCTCACGAACATGGGTGTGCTGGAGGGCGGCTTCTATCTCATGGCGGCTCTGCCCATTGCCATCGCGGGTCTGATCTCTGCCATCCATCAGGGCCGTACCGCCGCCGCCGGTGTCAATCTGGTAGGCAAGCGCCCCGGCTCGATGGGTCACGGTATCACCGCCGCTGCGCTGGTTGAGACCTACGCCATCTTTGCTCTGCTCATCACCCTTCTGCTGGTTATGCGTTCTCCCTTCGCCGCTTGATCGGTGGGCGCACAGCCACGTGATTCCAACGATCAGGATCAAGAAAGGGAAAAACCATGACAGGACTGGAAAAAGTTACGGCTAAGATCATCGCTGATGCCAAGACCGACGCCGACCTCGTGCTGGCACGGGCCGACGAGGAATGCGCGGCCATCCGCGCGGCATACAAGGAGAAGGTGGAGGCGGAGCAGGAAAACCTGCGCGAGCAGGCCGACCGCGAATGCGAGGCCCTCATCACCCGCGCCCGCTCCTCGGCGGCGATGGTCAAGCGAAACGCCCTCTTGGAGAAGCGCGCCGCCCTTCTGGACGAGGCGTACGCTACGGCAGAGCGCAATATCAAAACCCTGACCACCGACCAGTATCTTGACCTTCTCTTCAAGATGCTGCGCGGCGCGGTCAGACGGCAGGTGGAGGGCGAGCAGGAGAGCCTGCGGCTGTACGGCGAGGATATCGCTCCCGCCGCCTACGAGATTCTTCTGAATGTCCACGACCGTGATACCTACGGCGAGGATCTCCTTGCCAAGTTCAAAAAGACCATGTACGGCAAGCTTCCCGACGAAGCGCTTGCCAAGGTGAAGCTGTCCGCCGATACCGCGCGGATCAGCGGCGGACTCATTCTGCGGTGCGGCGCGGTGGAGGAGAACTGCTCCCTCGCCATGCTGTTTGCCCACGTGCGGCGCGAGACCGAAGGGAAGATCAGCCGCCTGCTCTTTGGCGAGGTGCAGTGAGCGACATGAAACGATTGAAGGAAACCGAATATATGTACGCCTCGGCGCGTGTGCGTGCGCTGGAGAACCGTCTTGTCGGGCGGGAGCGCATGGATGCGCTGATTGAGGCGCGGAGCGCCGACGAGGTGCTGGCTCGGCTTTCGGAGTACGGTCTGACCGTTCCCGCCGACGAGGGGGACGCGGTGACCGCCACCCCCGAGCAGGCGGAGGAGCAGATGCTGCTCGGCGTCCTGCGGGATGCCTACCGCGAGAGCACCGAGAGCGTGCCCGATCCCGCCACCTTCCGCTACTCCCGTTACCCCTACGATTGCAATAATCTCAAGGTCGCCCTCAAGTGCCTGATCCTCGACAGCGAGCCCGACGGGCTTCTGTTCGATTTCGGCACCGTCCCCGCGTGTGACGTGATGGAGTCGGTGAGGGCAGGGAACTACAAGGCGTTTCCCGCCGCGCTGGCGGACGCCGCTCCCCGTGCGCGCGAGGCGTACGACAAGTCGGGTGACCCCCGACGGCTGGATACCATTCTCGACCGCGCCTGCTACGAGGACATGCTGTCTGATGCCGCGGCAACGGGCGAGGAGGCGCTGGTGGATTGGGTGCGTACACGCATCGATCTGACCAACCTGATCACCTGCCTGCGCATCATCCGCATGAGAAGTGGCGTGGTGGGTATGGACTTCATGCAGGATGCTCTGCTTTCGGGCGGTACGCTGGACGGGAA
>CAJGEA010000127.1 GCA_904502015.1 uncultured Clostridia bacterium
CCAGGAACTCCTTGTCCTTGATCTCCAGGTTGAAGTCGGATACGGCGGTAACGCCGCCGGGGTACTTCTTATAAATGTGACGAAGGGATACACTTGCCATGGGAATTTCCTCCTAAATTATGTTCGTAAAAAATGTAAAAAATAGGTTTGTTTGTCGCGGCAGAAGGCACACTTCCGCCTTTTTACTCACAGATATTATATCAAAAACCACGCAAAAAAGAAAGAGTTTATTTCCCCAAATTTTCCTTCCTTGTTTTGTGCATCATGCACAATCGAAAGCTCTTTCGCAGCCTCTGCGAGTCAGGGAAATCTGTCGTCTTTTAATATATGAACAAGCCTGCGTCTTATTTCGACTTTGTTCGGGGACGGATGAGCATACCCACTACCGAAGCCGCCAGAATACCGCTGGCAATGCCGATGGCCACGCGCAGGGCAAGCAGCCCCCACGTCACCGCCTCGGCGTACTCGCCGCTGACCATGTGCGTCATGGTCTCGTACAGCGCGCTACCGGGCACAAGTGGGATCAGACTTGGGATCAGGTACACGGGTACGGGTACCTTGGTGCGGCGGGCGGTCACGTCCGAGTACCCTGCCCCCACGAGGGCGGCCAGCAGGTTGGGGATCAGCTCACCCGAGAGGAAATACCCCGCCGAAAGATACACGGCACTGGTCAAAAATCCACCGAGGGTGGTCAGGGGCAGGCGCTTGGGATGCGCGTAGAAGAGGATGGAAAAGCCCAACGTACTCAAGGTAGCCGTGATAAGCTGAATGATCATGTCTCTCATACGGCCACCCCCCACAGCTGCAAGCTCAAAATGCCAAATGCCGCCATGTAGCCAAACGCCATCATGAGCGCCTGCAAAAGCGCCTGGATCAAGCGTAAAGTACCCGAGAGCGTATCACCGCAGAACAGATCCCGCAGGGCGTTCCCGAAGGACAGGCCGGGAATCTCCAGCATAATGGTACCGATCACGATCTTGTCCACGTGATCGCCCAGACCCAGCTTCACACACAACACCGACAGAATGCCCGCCATAAAGGACGAGATCACGGTACGCGCCATCGCGTTAATACGCATGGGGCGCAAACGCAAAAACAAGGTCATCAGAAGTCCGATCACGGCGGCGACCAGACCGTCCCGCCACGTACCGCCAAAGAACACGGCAAAGCTCCCCGTTGCCAGCATGCCGCCGACGTAGCACAGCCACTCAGGTACGGGACGGTAGTGAGAGATCTCGGTGATACGCCGATGCACCTCGGCCTGCGATATAGGACTCAAACAGATCGCGCGGGACAGACTATTCAGATGCTCCAGCCGCGCCAGATGATTGTACGTCCCCCACACGCGCCGAGAGCGCGAGGACACGCTTCCGTCGGGCATACGCGCCTCGGCAATAATGAGGCTGGTTATGGCAAACACTTGCACGTCAAGCGCCCCGTAGGCATAGCAGATGCGGGTAATGGTATCCTCCACACGGTGGATCTCCCCACCGCTACGCAGGATCTCACAACCCAGCTCCATGGCGATCCCCAGCACGGTATCGGCATCAGTAGGCGGCGCGGCGCACGACGCGTCAACGGAGGCCTCACACGAACCATCCGCTAAAGCGCGATCGATATGCGAAAACTTCATATGCGATTCCTTCCTTGCAGCAAAGGATGTGAGCGAAGCTGAACGCTCATTTTCCTACCTATTATATACGCTTTCCTCTCGTTTGTCAATATATTCTCCGTCATCCCTCGACTTCCTTTTCTTCCCTTTGCGAAATTTCGCAAAAAATCGCAAAAAATCGCCAAAGTCTATTGCACGAAGGAAAAAAATATAGTATAATAGAAAGGTATAAGCTTGCATTATCGCACCGTCGGCCCGCGCCACGGGCGCACAACAAGGAGTTTGCATGATCGGTTTTTACAACTACACCGTGATCCTGACCTACGTCAGCCTGATCGTATCCTCGCTCGGCATTTGCTTCGCCGGCGTTGGAAAGCCCTACCACGCCATTTTCTGCCTGATCATCTCGGGCATTTGCGATATGTTCGACGGCAAGATCGCCCGCACCCGCAAGCACAGCACCCCCGCCGAAAAGCGGTTCGGCATCCAGCTTGACTCGCTGTGCGATCTCGTTTGCTTCGGCGTTCTGCCCGCCATGATCGGCGTCAATCTCGCAGGCGCAAGCCCCCTCCTGACCTATGCCGTTTGGGTGCTGGGCGCTCTGCTCATCCTGTGCGCGCTCATCCGCCTCGCCTACTTCAACGTCACCGAGGAAATGCGGCAGGACACCGTGAGCGGCCGCCGCACCTCGTTCGAGGGTCTGCCCGTGACCTCGGCCGCCATCATTTTCCCCTTTGCTTTCATCGTGTCCCTTCTCTGCCCCGCTCCCGTAGGTGAGTGGATCTACCCCGCCTTCATGCTGACCACTGCGGTGTGCTTCATCACCCCCTTCAAGGTCAGCAAGCCCCACAAGAAGGGCATCATCATCATGAGCGCCATCGGTCTCGCTGAGATCGCGGGGCTGATCTTTCTTATGCTTCGGTAATTTCAAAAAGCAAATATCCCTCGCACGGTCATACGTGTGAGGGATGTTTTTTGAAAAATCTCCGAACCGTCTCAGAAAACGCAAAAAAGCTCATGTTGGAAGCCAACTCTTCCAATATGAGCCTTTTTTAAAGTTTTAGGGAGGGGTTTGGGGAGGGCCTTTTTCAAAAGGTCCTCCCCATCGTACTCCCGTGCTTATTTCACGGTATTGCCCTTTTCCTTCTGGATGACGTCGTGTGCGCCGCCCTCCACGATGGAGGTAGCAGACACGAGGGTCAGGACAGCCTTCTCCTGCAGCTCAGGGATGGACAGAGCGCCGCAGTTGCACATGGTGGACTTGACCTTGGCGAGGGACATAGCCACGTTATCCTTCAGCGTACCTGCGTAGGGCACGTAGGAGTCAACGCCCTCCTCAAACGACAGCTTCTTGTCACCGCCGAGATCGTATCTCTGCCAGTTACGGGCACGGGCCGAGCCCTCGCCCCAGTACTCCTTGTAGTAGGTGCCACCGATGCTGACCTTGTTGGTGGGGGACTCGTCGAAACGAGCGAAGTAGCGGCCCAGCATAACGAAATCAGCACCCATAGCCAGCGACAGGGTAATGTGGTGATCGTACACGATACCGCCGTCCGAGCAGACGGGGATATACACACCGGTTTCCTCAAAGTAACGGTCACGCTCCTGGCAGACCTCAATCAGCGCGGTAGCCTGACCGCGGCCGATGCCCTTGGTCTCACGGGTGATGCAGATGGAACCGCCGCCGATACCCACCTTGATGAAGTCAGCGCCGCACTCGGCCAGGAAGCGGAAGCCTGCGGCATCCACCACGTTACCGGCACCCACCTTGACGGTGTCGCCGTAGTGCGCGCGGATCCACTCGATGGTGAGCTTTTGCCACTCCGAGAAGCCCTCGGAGGAGTCGATGCACAGAACGTCCGCGCCTGCCTCCACCAGCGCGGGTACGCGCTCGGCGTAGTCACGGGTGTTGATGCCCGCGCCAACTACGTAACGCTTGGAGGCGTCCAGCAGCTCGTTGGGGTTCTGTTTGTGGGTGTCGTAGTCCTTGCGGAATACGAAGTAGCACAGCTTGCCGTCTGCCGACACGATGGGCAGAGAGTTGAGCTTGTTGTCCCAGATGATATCGTTGGCCGCCTTCAGGGTCGTGCCCTCGGGAGCGGTGATGAGCTTGTCCAGAGGCGTCATAAACTCGGACACCTTGGTAGCGGGATCCATGCGGGACACGCGGTAGTCACGGCCCGTGACGATGCCCAGCAGCTTGCCGTCAGCGGTGCCGTCGTCGGTAACCGCCATGGTGTTGTGGCCGGTTCTGTTCTTGAGCTCCACCACCTCGGCCATAGTCATGTCGGGGGTCAGATTGGAGTCACTGCGGACAAAGCCTGCCTTGTGGCTCTTGGCACGCTTCACCATAGCCGCCTCGTCCTCAATGGTCTGAGAGCCGTAGATGAAGGACACGCCGCCCTCGGTGGCCAGCGCGACTGCCAGACGCTCGCCCGACACCGACTGCATGATGGCGGACACCATAGGGATGTTCATCATGATGGCGGGCTGCTCGCCGCGCTTGTACTTGACAAGGGGCGTTTTGAGGCTGACGTTTGCGGGGATGCAGGTGCTGTCCGAATAACCGGGGATCAGCAGGTATTCGTTAAAGGTATGGGAAGGCTCGTTGATAAATTTTGCCATTTCGATCACTCCTTATCTATATCACTTGTTGGTAGTCTTGAATATTTCTTTTGCCTCACAGTACAGGCAGCGGTAGACGTGCTCCTGCGGGTTGACGAGGCGGAAGTACTGGGTCAGCTCCTGCTCGGTGGAGGTAATGCAGCGGGGATTGCGGCAGGAGAGAGTGTCGCGGAAGCATCCCGAAAGATCCTCGGGAATGTCCAACCCCTGCTCATGCTCGCCGAGGAGCTTGAGAATGAGCGCCATGCGGATATATTTGCCGTAGCGCGCCTGGCGGAAGTAGCAGGCCCGGGGATCGTCGTCCACCTTGACGCTGATCTCGTTGACACGGGGCAGCGGATGCAGAACCGCCATGTCGGGCTTGGCTCGCTCCATCTTCTCGGGGGTGAGGATGTAGCTGTCCTTGAGACGCTCGTACTCGGTGGGATCGGGGAAGCGCTCGCGCTGAATGCGGGTCATGTAGAGGATGTCCAGCTCAGGCATGGCGGCATCCAGCTCGGTGGTCTGGGTGTAGGCCACGCCGTGCTTTTCAAGCACCTCGTGCTTGATGTAGCCCGGCAGCTCCAGCTCCTCGGGGGAGATCAGCACGAATTTCACACCCTCGTAGCGCACCATGGCCTCAATGAGGGAGTGGACGGTGCGGCCGTACTTGAGGTCACCGCACAGACCGATGGTGAGATGATCCAGTCTTCCCTTCTCGCGGGAGATGGTGAGCAGATCGGTGAGGGTCTGAGTGGGGTGGCTGTGGCCGCCGTCGCCCGCGTTGATGACGGGGATGGAGGCGTTGCGCGCCGCCACGTAGGGTGCGCCCTCCAGCGGGTGGCGCATGGCGATGATATCGGCGTAGCCGCTGATGACCTTGGCAGTGTCGGCCACGCTCTCGCCCTTGGCCGCCGACGAGCTGGTTGCCTCGGAGAAGCCCAGCACACTGCCGCCCAGCTCCAGCATGGCCGCCTCAAAGGACAGGCGGGTGCGGGTGGAGGGCTCGTAGAACAGAGTGGCCAGCTTCTTGCCGTGGCATGCCTCGGCGTACTTCTTGGGGTTTTCAATGATGTCGTTGGCGGTTGCAATCAGCTCATCCAGATCCGCCACCGACAAATCCAAAATGTTGATGAGACTTCTCATAGGTCTCGTCCTCGATCAGGCCTTGGCGCCGTTGACGGCAAGGTAGTTCTTGATGCGGGTGACGTTCTCCTCGTTGGCGGGGTCTTCCTCAAGGTACTCAATGATATCGTACACGTCCACGATGGAGTACACGGGGAAGCCGAACTGCTCCTCAATCTCCTGCATGGCGCCCTTCTCGCCCTGGCCCTTTTCCTTGCGGTCAACCATGATGAAGGTAGCGGCGACCTTGGTGCCCTCGACGTGGGACAGGATCTCCATGCTCTCACGAATAGCGGTACCGGCGGTGATGACGTCCTCAATAATGACGATCTCCTCACCGGGGGTGGGAACGTAGCCAACGAAGGTTCCGCCCTCGCCGTGATCCTTGACCTCCTTGCGGTTGAAGAAGAAGGGGACGTTCAGACCGTTTTTGGAGAGTGCCACGGCGGCGGAAACGGAAAGGGAAATGCCCTTGTATGCGGGACCGTAGAGAACGGTGGGCTTTTTGCCCAGCTTTTCGAAATATGCCTTGGCGTAGAATTCG
>CAJGEA010000128.1 GCA_904502015.1 uncultured Clostridia bacterium
GTAAAACAGCAATATTCCTTATCGGGTATAGATATTCTTTGGTTTAAGGGTGTAGGGGCGTTCTTTGAACGCCCGCGGGCGCACACAGTGCGCCCCTACCATGGGTTGTTATAAACCGTTCGATAAATCCAAATTTGAATGTACCTTTCCATCGGGTGAGATGTCATGGTTTTCGCCACCCATCCCCGATCGAAAGCCGCACCGCAGGTGCCCGACAAATCCAAATTTGAAGATACCATCTCATCGGGCGAGATGGTTGGATTTAGGAAAAGCATCTCCGAGCCAAAGCCGCACCGCAGGTGCCTGCAGGCACAAATCTAAAAAAAGGAGGCCGCATGAAAGACCGTATAAACTGGACGAAATGGGCGTCGATGGCGATCTGCGCCGCCGTGGGAGCGGTGCTTGTGTGGCTTGTCCTGCGCTACGCGCTCGGGATCACGCTTCCCTTCGGACTGGCGTGGCTTCTCTCCCGCCTCATCCGTAAGCCCGCCGCCGCCATCCATCGCTACACGCGCATCCCCCGCGGCGCGGTGGCGGCGGTGCTGGTGATCGCCCTGGTAGGCGGCGCGGTGTGGAGCGTTGCGCTGGCCGTGCGGCGGGGGGTGGATGAACTGTCCCACCTGCTCGAATCCCTCACCACCGAGCCCTCGGGGCTCATGACCACCCTGCGCGAGGTCATGGGCGGAGTATATTCCCTCTCGGAGCATCTGCCCATCCTCTCCCGCTTTGAGGACACCCCCGGCTTTGCCGAATTCTGCCTCCGTCTGGACGAGCTGGCGGCCACCGCCACCGAGCGGCTGGTGTCCTCCCTCTCCGCCCGTCTGCCCTCGCTCGCCGTAAGCGTGGCGGGGTGGCTCCCCTCGGCATTTCTGTTCGTGGCGGTCACTCTGCTCTCCTGCTACTACTTCACCGCCGACACCGGACACATCGGAGAGTCCCTGGGACGATTTGCCCACCGTATGCTCCCCGACGGGATCGCCCACCGCCTGCCCGCGTGGCGGTCGCGGCTGTCGCACACACTGCGGGGCTACCTACGTGCCTATCTGATCCTCGGACTCATCACCTTTGCCGAAATGTTCATCGGCTTTTCGGTACTGGGGGTATCCTACGCCTTTTTGCTCGCCCTCGCGGTAGCGGCGGTGGATATTCTGCCCCTGCTCGGCACGGGGGTGGTACTCCTGCCGTGGGCGGGAGTGTGCTTTCTCACGGGGGATACCCACCGCGCCTTCGGCCTGCTCATCCTCTACGGCGTGAGCCTGATCGTGCGGCAGATCGCCGAGCCCCGACTCATCAGCAACCAGCTCGGGCTTCATCCCCTGCTCTCCCTCCTTTGCCTGTACGGCGGTCTGCGGCTGTTCGGGCTGTGGGGGCTGCTCCTTGCCCCCATCGCCGCCGTCCTCATCCGCGGGCTGGTAGATGCACCCGATCCCGAAAAAGCCGAAACGCCGTAACAAGCATCCACAAATTTTTCGAAGGCATGACGAAGGCAAAAAAGAATCAGGGGCTAACCTATGCCGGATGGTTATCCCCTGATCGATTGATCAGCTCTTCTTTTTCTTTTCGATCCTGTTTACGATATAGGGAATCACTTCCTCTTGCGGTATCTTCAAAACGTGCTGAAATTCGCCGTAAAGAACTTGTTCGGCATCCTTCAAGAAGTGTTCGTCTATCATATGTAACCGCTTATGGACGGCTTCAAGCCGTTTTTTTTCAAGATAAATGGCATGAATCATCCTCAAAAGCTCCACTCGGTTTCCGCTTGCAAGAATATTTTTGTACGCTTCCTTACGGTCACGCTCGTTGGGTTTCCACTGGATCGTTTCGTCGGGCAGCGAGTCGATCAGCTCGTTGATCTCTTTTTTAGTCAGGAGCTTGCGCATTTTTGCAAGAAGTATTTCGCTGTCAACAGGAACGTACGTGGTTGAGCCCTCTCTGCCCAACGGCTTGATCACGTAGTAGGTTTTCTTGATTCCGACAAAGCTGTTTTCTTCGATGCCGACAATCTGACAAACGCCCTCGCTTCCGTAGATTATCGTGTCGTTGACCTTGAACATTTGACCTTTCCTCAAATCGGTTTCCCATGTATTTACGTATATATTATACCATATTTTTTCAAAAAATGCACGCGCCGATTTTCAAAATTTTCAAAAAAATGAAATGACCGAACCCCCAAAAGCCCCCGAGCCGCCCTTGACAATTCCCTCCCCCGTATGGTACAATAAATAGAAAACCGTCGAAGGGAGTGCGTATCATGCTCAAACGATTCATTCATTACTATAAACCCCACCGCCGCATATTCATTCTGGATATGCTCGCCGCCCTTACCGTGGCGCTGATCGGCATCCTCTACCCCATCATCACCCGCCAAATGCTCAACAAGCTCATTCCCGAGCGCCAGTACCGCCTCATCGTGGCATTCGGCGTGGGCCTGCTCGTGCTGTACCTTCTGCGTATGCTTCTGAATTACTTTATTCAGTACTATGGGCACGTCATGGGCATTCGGATGCAGGCCGAGATGCGCTCGGATATGTTCCGCCACCTGCAAAAGCTCCCCTACTCCTTCTACGACAACCACGAAACGGGCAAGATCATGTCCCGCATGACCAGCGATCTCATGGACATCAGCGAGCTGGCGCACCACGGCCCCGAGAACCTACTCATCTCCTCGGTGTCCATCATACTCTCCTTCGCCTACCTCTCCACCATCAATATCTGGCTCACCCTCATCATCTTTGCCTGCGTACCCTTCCTCATCGTCATCGCCACCGTCCTGCGCGGACGGATGCGCGACGCCTTCAAGAAGAGCCGCGAGGCGACCGCCGAGATCAACGCCGCCCTTGAGAGCAGCATCTCGGGCATCCGCGTGACCAAGGCGTTCACCAACGCCGACAAGGAGGAGGAGAAATTCCAGGTCGGCAACGGACGCTTCGTGGAGTCCCGCAAAAAGGCCTACCGCGCCATGGGTCAGTTCCACTGCATGACCGCCTTTATCACCGACGTGTTCAACGTCATCGTACTGATCGCGGGCGGTCTGTTCCTCTACAACGGCGGCATTCAGCTCGGCGACTACTCGGCGTTCATCGTGTCGGTCAATCTCTTTATCGCCCCCGTCATGACCCTCATCAACTTCATGGAGCAGTACCAGAGCGGCGTGACCGGCTTTGAGCGCTTCGTGGAGATCATGGATCAGATCCCCGAGCCCGACGCCGAGGGCGCGGCGGATGCGGGCACGCTCCGCGGCGAGATCGAGTTCAAAAACGTCACCTACGGCTACGAGCAGGATCTGCCCGTGCTGAACGGCATCAACCTTCACGTCCGCGCGGGACAGACCTTTGCCCTCGTGGGCCCCTCGGGCGGCGGCAAGACCACCATCTGCCACCTCATCCCCCATTTCTACGATTGCGAGAACGGCGAGATCCTGCTGGACGGCAAGGAGCTCCGCACCCTCACCCGTGAGTCGGTGCGCCGCAACATCGGCATCGTCCAGCAGGACATCTACCTCTTTAACGCCAGCATCCGCGACAATATCCTCTACGGACGGCTGGACGCCACCGAGGAGGAGGTCATCGAGGCGGCCAAGCGCGCCAACATCCACGACTATATCATGACCCTGGAGGACGGCTACAACACCGTCATCGGCGAGCGCGGCGTGCGCCTCTCGGGCGGTCAGAAGCAGCGCCTCTCCATCGCGCGGGTGTTCCTCAAGAACCCCCCCATCCTCATTCTGGACGAGGCGACCAGCGCGCTGGATAATACCACCGAGATCCTCATTCAGCAAGCGCTGGACGAGCTCTGCCGCGGGCGCACCACCCTTGTCGTCGCCCACCGCCTCTCCACCATCAAGAATGCCGACGAGATCGCCGTCATCGCCGACGGCCGCATCGTCGAGCAGGGCAACCACGACGCCCTCATGGCCAAAGGCGGCGCGTACCACGATCTGTATCAGTTGCAGTTTCGGTTGAATTGAATGTACCGTTCAAGCACGTACAAATTGGTATTTATCGAGACGTTTGAAATTTCGATTGTAGGGACAGGCGTCCTCGACTGTCCGAAAAATCGATTTCTTTTGGCGGACAGTCCGGAGGCCTGTCCCTACAACCTAAAATCAAAGAATATCTATACCCGACAAGGGATAACGAAATACTCTTACATCGTAGGGGCGACCTGCGGTCGCCCGCGGGCGCACACAGTGCGCCCCTACGACGAGGTTGTTAAAACATCCCGACAAATCCAAATTTGAAAAACACCGAATGTTACAAAAAGGAGGCAATACCGCCCCGTTGGGTGGTATTGCCTCCTTTGTTTTTTTATCAGTTCAAGAGTTTATACGTAACTTCCAGACCTTTATCGGGATGATAAGTCCATGACACTTTGACTCCGGCTTCCTCAAACTCCTCCTGTTGCTTACCCATAGACCATGTTGTTTGGCCCATATCCTTGTTCAAGGAATCGGGAAGGCCCAATTCCTTGTTCATCTTTTTTATAGAAGACCAAACATCCGTATCGGAGTAGTCATCCAGATCATAGGCATTCGTGTCCGCCATTAAATACGAACCGTCCGAACCCACCTCCCAGCCGAGCCGAGCACTGTAATCAATCGTTTCATATAATTTTTGAAAATCCGGCCCCTTCTTCTTAACCGTAACGTTTACTGTCGCCATCACACCTCCGGAGCTTGCAATAATGGTACACGTACCACTGCTAATTGCCGTCACCGCTCCCGCATCGTTAACTGTAGCAACGGCATTGTTTGAAGAACTCCACGTAACGGTTTTGGTTGTGGCATCTTCAGGCAGTACGGTGCATGAAATAGCACGAACCTCGCCAATCGTAACGGAAACATCGGTATCGGATAACATCAAGCTTGCAACCTCAACTTTATCTTCAGTCACGCATGACGCGAAACCGGTGCAAGCCATCGTCAGCACGAGAATTGCTGCGAGTAATTGAATTGTTCTTTTTGCCATTTCTTTGTCCTCCATAGTTGTATAATAAATATTGAATTTCCCAAATGTTTTGCAAAAAACAAGGTTTAAACGAAATCACTTACAAAATGCGACGGGCAAATTTTTGCATATTAAGGTAGAAGCCCATCCATCTTACAATCCGGCAATTTGAAATTCCAACAGCAATCTTGAAGCCGTTTCGCTTGCATCAAAGATGTAACCTGCAGATTCTCCAATCAAATCGCTAATCCTCTCGGGGGAGAAATCATCCCCATTCAGTATCTTTTGAAGCGTATCCCATGATGCCTGAACATCGCTAGCCATAGGCTTGAGGTTTTCATTTACCTGGCACTGCGAATTGAGATCCTTCACTGCAACACAAACTGCTGTGAGATTATCGGTAAATTGCGATATATAATAATTATAGTTCTTCTGGTTATAGATATTTTTGTATGCATTCACAAGTGCTTCAAGTGTGTCTGTATGTAATTCGCCCGCTTTTAACGATGCATCGGCAAAATTTTTGAGAGACGTCTCATACCACGAATCCCTTGCAGAACAACTATTGCATATTCCTGCTGTGTAGTCGTGCCCGTTTGCTCCCCCCTGTGTTGCAGAACAAACCGAGCAGGTTTTTGGAGCCGTACAGGTCGCTTTCTTCCACGAGTGGTCAATTTTGGCGCCATCAGTAGCCGAACAAACCACACAAGTCTTGGGAGCCATACAAGTAGCATCCTGCCACGTGTGTCCGAGCATCTCGCCCTCGGTGGCCGAGCAAGACGAGCAAATCTTGGGTGCCGTACAGGTCGCGTCCTGCCACTCATGCGTATGCTCGGTAGCTTTTTCGGTAGCACTTGCCGTATCGTGCGATTGCTCAATCTGCAACACCGTATCCGCGGAATCAGGATTGTCCGTAGTTGCCGTATCAC
>CAJGEA010000129.1 GCA_904502015.1 uncultured Clostridia bacterium
CGGAGCAATGCTTACCCTCGGTCTTACCCGCAATCGTGCAGGTTGCCGCAACAGCGGCATCGGTCACCTCGGTGTGACCCTTGACGGGAATCGTCGTTTGTGCGACAAGCACCTCACCGCACGCGGAGCAATGCTTACCCTCGGTCTTACCCGCAATCGTGCAGGTTGCCGCAACAGCGGCATCGGTCACTTCGGTGTGACCCTTGGCAGAAATTGTCTCGATAGACACCGTCTTCCCGCACGTAGCACAAATCGTGGTCATAGTTCCTGTAGCCGTGCAGGTGGCATCAACCGTGGTCGTGGTGACGCTCTCGTGCGTACAGGTCTCGCTCAGAGACGGAATGACAACCATCTTAATCTTTTGATGGCACACGGTGCATTCGATGTGCATACTTCCCTCGGTATCAAGGGTAGGCTCAAGGTCAACAATCCAATCACTCTCGGTATGATCCGCAGTGGGAATGGTTTCCTGTGCAACCAACACTTCGTAGCACTCGGAGCAATGCTTACCCTCGGTCTTACCCGTAGCCGTGCAGGTTGCCGCAACAGCGGCATCGGTCACCTCGGTGTGACCCTTGGCGGGAATCGTCGTTTGTGCGACAAGCACCTCACCGCACTCGGAGCAATGCCTGCCCTCGGTCTTACCCGTAGCCGTGCAGGTTGCCGCAACAGCGGCATCGGTCACCTCGGTATGCGTATGCACGGGTTCCGTGGTCGTTTCCTCCGGCTCGGCGGTGGTGTCCTCCGGTTCGGTAGTGTCCTCGGGCTCGGTAGTCGTCTCCCCAGGTTCGGTAGTGCTCTCCTCCGGCTCGGTGGTGGTGTCCTCCGGCTCGGTGGTGGTGTCCTCCGGCTCGGGAGTGGTCACTTCGGGTTCAGTAACTGTGACGGGAGTCTCAACCACGGTTGCTGCGATCGTTTCGCCCGCAGTTTCCGTGGGCTTTTTATTGCCGCCCGCGCAACCAACGAGAAGCGCGCAGGCCAGCGCAAGAACCACCGCCACGGATGTCCGGCGTGTTTTTTTCATTGCGGTATTCTCCTTGTGGGATAGGTCATTTTTTAGGCCAATACTTCTCCACCAGCTCGGGCTTGATGCGCTTCATTTCGGACTTGGGGAGAATGGACAGAAGCTCCCAGCCGAGGTCCAGCGTCTGCTCAATGGTGCGGTTCTCGTTGAAGCCCTGATTGATATACCGCTCCTCAAAGGCATCGGCAAACTTGGCGTAGAGGCGATCCATGGGGGTCAGCGCCGCCTCGCCCAGCACCACCATCAGCTCCTTGGCCTCCTTACCTCTCGCGTAGGAGGAGAAGAGCTGGTTCATGGTACCCGCGTGATCCTCGCGGGTCTTACCCGCACCGATACCCTTATCCTTGAGTCGGGACAGGGAGGGCAGCACGTCCACGGGGGGCATATAGCCCTTACGGTACATCTCGCGGGAGAGAATGATCTGTCCCTCGGTGATGTAGCCCGTCAGGTCAGGGATGGGGTGAGTCTTATCGTCCTCGGGCATGGAGAGAATGGGGATCATGGTGATGGAGCCCTCAGAGCCCATCTTACGTCCCGCGCGCTCGTACATGGTAGCAAGGTCGGTGTAGAGGTAGCCGGGGTAGCCGCGGCGGCCGGGCACCTCCTTACGCGCGGCAGACACCTCGCGGAGAGCCTCGGCGTAGTTGGTGATGTCGGTCAGAATGACCAGCACGTGCATATCGCAGTCAAACGCGAGATACTCGGCGGCGGTCAGCGCCATACGGGGGGTAGAGATACGCTCGATCGCGGGGTCGGACGCCAGGTTAATGAACAGCACGGTGCGGTCGATCGCGCCCGTCTTCTTGAAGTCCGAGATAAAGAAATCGGCCTCCTCATAGGTGATACCGATGGCGGCGAACACCACCGCAAACTTGGAATCCGAGCCGCGCACCTTCGCCTGGCGGGCGATCTGGGCGGCGAGATTGGCGTGAGGCAGGCCCGAGCCCGAGAAAATGGGCAGCTTCTGACCGCGCACCAGCGTATTCAAGCCATCAATGGTTGACACGCCCGTCTGGATGAACTCCGAGGGGTAGAAGCGGGCGGCGGGGTTGATGGGGGTGCCGTTGATATCCAACGATTTTTCGGGAATCAGGGGCGCACCGTCGTCGATGGGCTCGCCCATGCCGTTGAACACGCGGCCCAGCATATTCTCGGACACCGCCAGTTCTACGCCGTGGCCCGAAAAACGCACCTTGGACTCGGCAAGGTTGAGGCCCGCCGAGGATTCAAAGAGCTGCACCAGCACGTCGCGGCCGTTGACCTCCAGCACGCGGCAACGGCGCACCTCGCCGCTCGGCAACTGGATCTCACCCAGCTCGTCGTACTTGACGCCCTCCACCTGCTTGACCAGCATCAGGGGGCCTGCGACTTCTTCGATGGTTTTATATTCTCTGATCATGTTTTGCTCCTTCCCTCTTACACCTTGGATGCCGAGGCAAGCTCGTCCAACTCACGGGTCATCTGATCCATGATCGACGCGGCCTCTGCCTTGTACTTGGCATAGGGCACGGCCTTGAAGCGGCCGATGCGCTCACGCACGGGCAGCTCGGACAGCGTCTCAATATCCGCGCCGTCGGCAATGGCGCGGCGTGCCTTGTCCTCAAACGCGAACACCAGCTCCATCATGGCAAACTGCTTGTCCAGCGCGGTGTAGCTGTCCTCGTCCTCAAAGGCGTTCTGCTGCAGGAAGTCCTCACGCACCGAGCGCGCAGACTCCAGCGTCAGGCGATCCTCGGCGGACAGCGCATCCACGCCGACCAGCTTGACGATCTCGTTGAGGTTCTCCTCGATCTGCAAGGTCTTGAGGCAACGCCCCGTGTACTCCATCCAGCGGCGGGACACGTGCTCACCGAACCAGGGCTCGAGGCGGTCACGGTAGAGGGAGTAGGAATTGAGCCAGTTGATGGCGGGGAAATGACGGCGGTAAGCAAGCGAGGAATCCAGTCCCCAGAACACCTTAACGATACGCAGAGTCGCCTGGGTTACAGGCTCGGAAATATCACCGCCCTGCGGCGACACCGCGCCAATGGCGGACAGCGCACCCTCGCGCCCGTCCGAGCCGAGGCAGACCACCTTACCCGCGCGCTCGTAGAACTGTGCGAGGCGGGAGGTCAGGTAGGCGGGATAGCCCTCCTCACCCGGCATTTCCTCAAGGCGGCCCGACATCTCACGCAGAGCCTCGGCCCAGCGGGAGGTGGAGTCGGCAATAACGGCCACCGAGTAGCCCATGTCGCGGTAGTACTCGGCGATGGTGATACCCGTATAGATGGACGCCTCACGCGCCGCAACGGGCATATCCGAGGTATTGGCGATCAGCACGGTACGCTCCATGAGGGACTTGCCCGTGCGGGGGTCGGTCAACTCGGGGAATTCGCGCAGAACGTCGGTCATCTCGTTGCCGCGCTCGCCGCAACCGATGTAGACCACGAGATCCACGTCACTCCACTTGGCGAGCTGGTGCTGAACCACCGTCTTACCCGAGCCAAAGGGGCCGGGCACGCACGCCGTACCGCCCTTGGCGATGGGGAACAGAGCGTCAATGACGCGCTGACCCGTAATCATGGGCTCAGCGGGAGGCATCTTATTCTTATATGGACGGGACACGCGGACGGGCCACTTCTGCATGAGGGTGATGTCCTCCACCGTGCCGTCGTCCAGCTTGATTTTACCGATGCGGTCGGTCACGGTGAACTCGCCCGAACTGAGCTCCACGATCACGCCGCTCTTTTTGGGCGGACACATGACCTTGTGGGAGATCACGGCGGTCTCCTGCACTGTGCCGTAGACGTCACCGCCCGTCACGCGGTCGCCCTTGGACAGATTGGCGGTGAACTTCCATTTCTTATCGCGGTCGAGCGCCGCCTCGTCGATACCCTTGCGGATATTCGAGCCGTACTTTTTGCACATGGTCTCCAGCGGACGCTGGATACCGTCGTAGATCGAGGTGATCAGACCCGGGCCCAGCTCTACCGACAGCGGCGCACCCGTGGACACGACCTTGTCGCCGCGGCCGAGGCCTGCGGTCTCCTCGTACACCTCGATGGAGGCGCGGTCGCCGTGCATCTCGATGATCTCACCAATCAGGCGAGCCTCACCCACGCGCACCACGTCGAACATATTGGCGTTCCGCATACCCTCGGCGATAACCAGAGGACCGGACACCTTCAGAATCTTTCCTTCAACAACCATTGTCATGACCATTGCCCCGGACATACGGGGCATCCTTTCTTCGATGAAACAACAGATGGGATTACATATTTTTAATATTAGCCAAAACACCGCCATCATTTTCTATGTACTTTTCTCCCACCAGCGGGAGAAAAGTACCAAAAGAGGCGCCGTTCAAGGTGAAACCTACGGTTTCCCTTGAAAATCCCTTCCCTTCATGGTGGGCGCACGCGGCATAGCCGCGTTTGATCGCGCCCCACACATACCTATTTCCGTAGTGCCGAGTTATCGACAGCTGTCGATCAACTCGGTCACGCAGAGATGGCGTGCAACAGGAAGGGGTTCTACAGAGGGGCAGAAAAATTTAATTTGCCTTTTTGAGGAAGGTTGATTGTATTCTTTATTAAAGTTTTTAGGGATCCAAACCCCTTTTTTCAAAAAGGGGTTTGGCAGGGTGCGGGGCAGAGCCCCGCAAATCCCTTCACTCCTTAAACAGGATATCTGCGCCGACGGCGCGTTCCACGGCGCTCTTGATGGCGGCCATGCCGTAGCCCGACGAGCCTGCGCGGCCGGGGATGGTGATCACGGCGGGCAGGGGGGAATCCTTATAGCGCGCCATGTCCTCCTCGAGGTCTCTCGCGTAGTTTTCAACGATGAAAATGATGGCGTAGCTGCCGTCCTTGGCGAGCCTGTGCAGGATCTCGCGGGCGGCATTTGAGTCGGCGGCTTCGTGGACGGCAAAGCCGATGGCCATGAAGCCCAAAACGCTGTCACGCTCACCGATAATTCCAATCTTATACATAACTCGCCCTCACTCTCCCGCGGATGACCTCGGGGGTCAGCCCCGCGCGCTTGGCGGCGAGGATCATGCGGATATTCTTGACCGAGATCTCACACCCCGCAAGGTACCCCGCGACAACCGCCGCGCCGAACGGGATTCGTGCGTCCTCGCGGACACGAGCCAGCCACAGGTCGTCGGCACAGCGCTCCACGGCATACAGCGGGGCGGGCTCACCGTCCACCTCAGCCAGCGGCGCGTACCGCGTGGCGGCCGTAGCCGAACGCCAGTTCTCCTCGCCGCCCTCGTAGACAGACGTAAAGAACTTCCCGTCCAGCGTACCGCCCGAAAGCAGAGCATCCTGCATGAAGTCCATACCCACCACGCCACTTCTCATGCGGATGATGCGCAGGCAGGTGATCAGGTTGGTCAGATCCATGCGTGTACGCACCCAATCCACCAGCGCCTCCTCGCCCGTTGCCGCGGCATCGGCCAGCATGGCCTCGTAGCAGGCGCGGTCGAGAATGGTGTCCAGCCGTCGGGGGTCACCCGACTTGTCGTACGCCTCGCGCGCACGGGGAGCGGCATCCGCCAGCGCGGCGGGAAACGCCTTGTAGTTCCCTGCCCTCACCGACTCCATCACGTCACGCGCGGGGACGGTGCCGAAATCGAACAGAAGCCCGTCGGGCTCGCTGTCCAGAATCAGACATTTGAGGGCCACTTTCAAATTATTACAATCATAGGGGTAACGGAAATAGCGAAACACGGCGGGATCGGGCACGCTCTCGGTGCTCTCGCGGTAGGCATCCCGCAGGACGCCGAGCAGCATCTGCTCCTCCGCCTGCTCGGGGGTGGCGGTCACCGCGTCCCCCTCGTCGGCGGGAA
>CAJGEA010000130.1 GCA_904502015.1 uncultured Clostridia bacterium
AAGCAAACGAGCTACCGTGTCACCCTCACCGCCGAAGGCGGGGAGACCGTGTGGGATAGCAAGCTTATCCGCTCGTCCAAGTCGGTGCATATCCCCTTTAGCGGCGCTCTGCAAAGCCGCACCGAGTATGCCCTGACGGTCGCCGTCACCGATAACCACGGTGAGAGTGCCACCGCCTCCATCACCTTTGCCACCGCCATGACCGCCGAGGATTGGCAGGGCGTGTGGATCAAGCCCCGCCGTCACATCGCGGGCTGGGCACCCTACCTGCGCACCAAGTTTGAGTGCCGCCCGACAGCCATCCGTCGCGCGAAGCTGTACGTGTGCGGTCTCGGTTGCGGTGAGTATTACATCAACGGAAAGGCCGTCAGCGAGGATCTGATCGATCCTCCGTTCTCCAACTACGAGGAGGAGGTCTACTACCGCGTCTACGACGTGACCGACCTGCTCGGCGAGCGCAACGCCTTCGCCGCTCTGCTCGGCGACGGCTGGTACTCCCAGAGCCGCGCGTGGGGCCCCGAGGCTATGAAGTACGGCGACGTCTGCCTGCTCGCCCAGCTCGAGATTGAGTACGAGGGCGGCGAGAGACAGATCATTGCCACTAATACCGAGGATTGGACGTACAAGTACAGTCCCATCACCCTTAATAACCTCTACGGCGGCGAGACCTACGATTCCCGTCTGGAAACCCCCGATTTCGCATCGCCCGACGGCGACGAGGAGGACTGGGGCCGCGTGATCGAGGATACCACCCCCCGCGGCGAACTCAAGCTCGCCGAGATCCCCCCCATTCGCATTCTGCGCACCCTGCCTGCCGTGAACGTCACCATGAACAACGGCGTGAATGACGGCGCGTGGGTGGTGGACTTCGGTGAGAATATCGCAGGCTTTGCCGAGATCCATATTCCCCCGTCTCCCCGCGGCGCACAGTACGTGCTTCGCTTCTCGGAAAATATCAACCCCGACGGTATGCCCGACTACCGCTCCATCGGTGCGTTTGCCACCCAGTGCATCCAGCAGGACGTGTATATCGCGCGCGGCGATGCGGACGGCGAGGTGTGGCGTCCCCGCTTCACCTACCACGGCTTCCGCTACATGGAGATCACGGGCTACCACGACCTGCGCCGCGGCTACGGTACCGTGCCCGAGCTCAGCATCGCCGTGGCCCACGTGGTCGCTACCGACCTCCGGCAGGCAGGCACCTTCCACGGTGCGCACGAGGATATGAACCACCTGCAAACCATTATGATGAGCACCTTTGTGTCCAACTACCACGGCTTTCCCGAGGATTGCCCCGCACGCGAGAAGTGCGGCTGGTTGGGTGACGCGCAGGTGGTGTGCAACACCGGTATCATGAACTATGACGTGGAGGCTTGCTACACGAAGTACCTATCGGACATCCGCACCTCGGACAAGGTGTACGGCGTGTGGCAGATGATCGCCCCCGGTAAGCGCGGATGCGGCGAGGCCACCCCTTTGTGGGGCTGTGCGCAGGTCATTCTCCCATACTGGATGTACCACTACTACGGCAACGAATCGGCCGTGCGCGACAACTGGGATATGATGGAGAAATGGGTGGCACATGAGTGCGCCGATGCGAAGGACTTTGTGATCACCCGCGGACTGGGTGACTGGGATCCCCCCGTGAGCAACGAGGGCGTGCGCCGCATTCCCGTGCCCGAGTCCTCTACCTTCATGTTCTACGAGATCGCCATTCGCATGGACGAGCTGGCGTACGCGCTGGGTCTTCCCACTGCGATGGATTACGCCGCCTTGGCTGAGGACATCAAGGCGTCCATCCTCCGTCACTTCTGGATCGAGGATGCCCACGGCTACAGCACGTGGGGCTCTTGCGGCGTGGCTCTTGAGCTCGGTCTGTACCCCGAAGGGGAAAAGGAGGCGCTGCTTGCCCACCTGCTCGCCATGATGGAGGCCGATGAATACGCCATGCCCACGGGTATCTACGGTAATAAGTACCTCGTGCCCGCGCTCGCCGAGTGCGGCTACGGAGATATCGCTATGCGCTACCTCTTCAACCGCGACCACGCCTCCTTCGCTACCATGATGGACGACGGTGCAACCTCGCTGTGGGAGGAGCTGGAGACCAAGTTCCATAACCCCCGCGACAAGGTGACGTGCTCCTATAACCATCCCATGCACTCGGGCTTTGCCTACTTCCTCTACGCCCACGTCGGCGGCATCAAACCCCTCGCTCCCGGTTTTGCCGAGTTTGAGATCGACCCCTGCACCTTCACCGATTTCCCCACGGCCGAGATCAGCCACGTCTGTCCCTACGGTAAGATTGAGGTGTCCTTCGTCCGCGCGGACGGCAAGACCACCTACACCTTCACCGTGCCCGCCAACACCACCTGCCACTTCCGCGCGGGCGGCGAGGACGTGGTGTACGGCTCGGGTACCTACACCGTGGCCGTCTGACCGAAAGGGAAGTGAAGTCTATGAATATATCCATGAAAATCAAGAAATTACACCCCGATGCCATCCTGCCCGCCTACGCTTCGGCGGGTGCGGCGGGGGCTGACCTCCATGTCCTGGCCGACAAGGAGGGCGTGACCGTCGGGGCAGGGCAGACCGTCCTCGTCCATACCGGCGTGGCGGTCGCCATTCCCGAGGGCTACGTCGGGCTGGTCTACGCCCGTAGCGGTATGGCCACCAAGCGCGGACTTGCCCCCGCCAACAAGGTCGGAGTCATCGACTCGGATTATCGCGGCGAGATCATGGTCGCCCTCCATAATCACGGCGACGCGCCGCAGACCATTGAATCGGGCGACCGCATCGCCCAGCTCGTCATTGCCCCCGTCGTCACCGCCGCCTTTGAAGAAGTTGACGAGCTGGACGATACCGACCGCGGCGCGGGTGGCTTTGGCTCAACGGGTGCATGAGAATCAAGGAGGTACATATACGATGAATACCCATATCAAAACGATACTGTGCGCACTCTGCCTGTGCGCCCTCACGGTCACGGGCATGACGGCCTGCGATAAGACCGATACCCCCGCTGATACCGATGCGCCTACGGTGATGGAAACGACTCCCGTGACCGATCCCGTCGAAACCGAGGCGGAGGAGACCACCGCAGAGGAAACCACCGCAGAAGAAACTACCGAGGAGGAAACCACCGTGTGGCTGCCCGACGTGAGCATGTCCGACCTGAGTGACATCATGCAGCCCATCTTCCGGGGGAACACCGTCAAAAACGAAACGGTCATGTTCCTCGATAAGGGCGACACGAAGAAGCTTCTTTACCCCATCGACTCTATCGTGTCGGTGACCAACTACATGGGCACCGTGACCTACCGGGAGGGCATTGACTACGTCCTGGAGGACGGCATGCTCAAGGTGACCAAGAATTCGGCCATTCCCTGCATCACCCGTGCCAGATACCTGGATGTCGCGGATCCTACGCTTCAGACATGGTTTGAGGGTGAGCTCCACAACACCTACTGGGGTGAGGGACGGCTCATGACCGACTGGCAGGTTTGTGTGACCTACACCCATTCTGAGGAGTGGGGCGGCTTTACCCAAAATTGCGAGGCCCAGACCTATGAAAAGCTGCTCCGCAAGCTGCAGGCTGGTGAGGACGTCACCATTATTTTCTACGGTGACAGCGACAGCTACGGCGCCTGCTCCAGCTATATGAGCGGTCACGCGCCCTACCAGCCCAGCTTCGCCATGCTGACTACCTACGCGCTGGCGGATCTGTTCGACTACACCGTTCACCACGTCAGACTGGCCGAGAGAACCGATACCGCGCCCATCCCCTCGGAGGATTACGTGGCGGGCACGCGCGGCACCATCACCTACGTCAATTCGTCGGTCGGCGGATGGGGTACGCGAGACGGCGCCAACAACCTGAACACCCACGTCAAGCCCTACATAGAGGAGTACGGCTGTGACCTGCTTATTATCGCGCTGGGTGGCAACGATGCCACCATGCCGGCCCGAAGCGCCGCCAACAACGTCAGCATGATCATCAAGCGCGTGCTGCCGATGGCCCCCGATACCTCCTTCCTGATCCTCGCTACCACCATGCCCAATCCCGATTCCGTCGGCTGGTTCGTCAAGCAGGATCTCCAGGAGGCGGAATTCATCCTCATGGCGGAGGAATACGAGGGAAAGGGAATACCCTGCGCCGTGGCCTGCATGACCTCGGTGAGCCTTGCGGTGATGGAGCGGAAGGATTACCGTGATATCACGGGCAATAACATCAACCACCCCAACGATTTCACCTCCCGCCTCTACGCCCAGACCATGATCCAGGCTCTGATCGGCTACGAAAATATGAAGTGATACCCCGTGCGTGATTTTTTAAAAAGAAAGGGATATGTTATGAACAGCAAAATCAAACTTGCCATCTGCTCGGTGCTTCTGGGCGCGCTCATCGCCGTCGGCATGACCGCTTGTGACAAGACCGATACCCACGCCGGCACCGAGGCTCCCACGGTCGCCGAGACCACCCCCACCACCGAGCCCGGTGACGCGACCGAGAGCACCACCGGAGGTGAGACCGAAGCTCCCACCGAGGAGGCAACCACCGAGGAGGAAACTACGTTGAGTCTTAAGGATCAGATTGGCCTCGATGTCAAGGACGAGGACTTGAAGGACATCATGCAGAACATCTTTGCGGGAACGCAATCGGTCAAGGAAACCGTCATGTTCCTCGATAAGGGCGACGTGAAGGAGCTTCTGTATCCCATCAGCAGCATCGTGTCGGTGACCTCCTACGACGGCAGCAAGGTCTACGTAGAGGGCGTGGACTACGTGGTTGAGGACGGCAAGCTCAAGGTAACCGCCGATTCCTCCATCAAGTGCATCACCTCCGCGAAGTACTACAACCATACGGGCTCCCTCATCAACACCACCAACCCCGCCACGGGGCAGATGGTTCCCACCTTCTGGGGCGAGAGCATGGTCAAGCAGTGGCAGGTCAGCGTGACCTACACCCACGATACCGCATGGGAGGGCTTTGCCCAGGAGAGTCAGCTTGAGGTGTATCAGAACCTTGTCAAGAAGTTGGTGGCGGGAGAGGACGTGACCGTGTTCTTCTACGGCGACTCCATTACCTGGGGTGCTTGCGCCTCCTTCCACGAGAATACCAAGCCCAAGCAGGGTAGCTACGCCATGCTCTTTACCGAGGCGCTGGCCGACTTGTTCGGCTACACCGTGAAGTACATCAATACGGGGATCGTTGCCACCATGCCCTGTGCGACCGTTCCCACGGCCGATTACGTGGGCGGCGAGCGCGGCACCATTACCTACGTCAATACCGCGATCGGCGGCTGGACGTCTACCGACGGTGTAAACAATTTCGACAAGCACGTCAAGGCTCCCTTTGAGACCTACGGATGCGATCTGTTCGTGTTGGCATACGGTATGAATGACGGCGGCCTCAACGCCCGCGCTACAACCGCCAATATGAAGAAAATGGCAACCAAGATGTACGAGCTGAACCCCGAGGCGGCCGTCATGTTCGTTGCCACCATGACTCCTCACACGGGCTCCAACTGGGATCACGCCTCCATCGGACTTCAGGAGGCCGAGTTCCTGAAACAGGCCGAGAACTTCCGCAAGGATGGCAAGGTGTGCGCCGTTGCCTGCGTGAACTCGGTCAGCAAGGCCGTTCAGGAGCATAAGACCTTCAACGATTATTCGGGCAACAACATCAACCACCCCAACGACTGGTTCTACCGCGTCTACGCCCAGACTCTGCTCCAGACGCTGATCGGCTACGAGAACATGAACTGACGGGCCAACGTGTCAAAAAACGAGGAAAAGGAAAA
>CAJGEA010000131.1 GCA_904502015.1 uncultured Clostridia bacterium
ATATATTTAAAAGAGCGTTTTGAAATATATGTTTTTTAAGGTTTTGGGGAGTCCAGAACCCTTTTTGCAAAAAGGGTTCTGGTGGGGTGCAGGGGTGAAACCCCTGCTCGACAAATCCAAATTTGAAAACCGGATGAATGGGTACATGAAAGCGGAGGATGCTCAAAAAGAGCATCCTCCGCCGGAAGGGTTAATTTGCGTTCTGCCTTCCTGCCACTTCCTCCACCCGCACCGCAATGGCCGAGAGATCGTCGGGCGAGCCCGAGGCGATGGCGCGGCGGATGATGTCGGAGCGCAGGTTGTCCATGCTGTCGGGCATGGGGGAGGAGAGCAGGTCGATGAGCCACGGGCACTCGTCGTTGCCGTGGGTTATCCCGTCGCTCACCATGACCACCACGTCCCCGGGGTGCATACGGAAGCGCAGGAGCTGGGGTGCGCTGTCCCGCAGAATGCCCAGCGGCAGGGTGCGGGAGCGGAGCTTGTATACCGTCCCGTCCCGCACGACGTAGGTGGGCGCGGCACCGCTCTTGGCAAATACGGCCTGCCCGCCGATCAGGTCCATTTCCATCAGATCCACCGTGGCGGTACACTCGTCACCCGTACCTGTGTTCTTGGAACGGATGAAGCTGTTGAGCATCCGCAGTGAAATCTCTACCCGATTGCCCGCCGTCAGCATCTTCTCAAGGAACATGGCGCATATGTCGGAGGTCATGGAGGCGTTCTCACCCGAGCCCATGCCGTCGCTGATGAGGGCGTAGAAGTAGGCGTTGTCGGTCTTAAAGAGGGCAATATGGTCGCCGCAGGTGTCTGGCGCGCGGTAGGTGTCGGGGGGAGTCGAGTCGGTCAGAGGCGGGGGAAGCTCGTCCCCCTCCTTTGTACCTGCCGCCACCGTACTGCCCGAGTAGGTGGTGTCCAGGTCGGGCTCGGAGGCAAGAATCATCACGGTGTGATCCTCGCCCACCTCAAACGTGGGCTCCGAGAGGCGAGAGCCGCAGATGTCCTCTATGGCCGCGCGGATGGCATCAATCTTGTCAGCGGTGTCCCCAAACCGCACACCGCGCACGATCACGCGGCATTGCCGCCGTCCGCACACCACTACCCCTTGAACGCCGATTCCCTCGGCGGTCAGGTACTCAAAAATGCGATCCGCCGCCGCGCGGTTGCAGCGGTATTCCTCTCCGTCCTCCTCCAGTGCGTCGGAGAGCAGAGCCGCCATAGCTTCGTAATCTGCGGCAAACACCTCGGTTTTCTCGCTTTTCAGCAGCGCCTCGGTCATGCGGGCACATCGCGTGTTGATGTCGGCCACAATGGCCTCCAGCTGGGGGCAGAAATCCTGTAGTGATGCAGGGAGGATGGCCGCGTCGGCCTTGCCTTTGGTATGAAGCTGGGCGGCAAGGCGAGTCTGTACCTCCAGCGTGCGGTCGTATTCCGAGCCCCAGCAAATGTCGCGGTCACGGCAGGAGGCGCACTTTTGGGCAAAGGATTCGTCGCAGATCTGCCGCAGATCCAGCATACGTGGGCGCTTCAGTTGACTGGACAGGCTGTAGAATTTCTGGGAGAGCGCCGTGAATGCCTCGGAGAGCGCTCGCAGGCGGTTGCGCTGGGCGTCTATCCGCGTTTCACACGCCACGGCGACCGTGAAATCGGGGGCTACCTCGTGGGCGCGCCGACGGGGGGCGGGCAGGACGGCGCTGAGCTTTTCGCAAACGAAATACACGGGCACAGTCACGAGCAGGGTGGGCAGGAGAGAGAGGGCGGTCAGCATCCCGCTGGCCGTGGAACACCAGAAAAAGCCGATAGCACAACCGCCAATAATTCCGGTTCGATGGGAGAATCGTTGCAGGAGAGAGTAACCCGTCGCGCTCAGAATGAACAAGGGGGAGAGCAGGGGAGAGGCGGCCAGCCCGCAGCAGAGCGCGACCGCTACCCCGGGGACAAACCCCAGCCGTGAGCAGGCGAGCAGGGTGAGTAGGAGGGCGAGCATCAGGGCGGCCTGTACCGTCAGATAGGGTGTGCCAAGCATCACCGAAAACCGCCGCGCCGCAAATACGCAGGCGGTGAGCAGAAAGGTCACAGACAGGAGGGGCAGGAGGTGAAATTGGGCCAATACGCCGTCATTACGCTCCTCGCGCAGAGGACGGGGAGAGAACAAAAGGAGCATTCCCGCATCCCCAAAGCAGGAGAGAAGCAGGAAGGTGGCCACGGGTGTGGCGATGAGGTAGAAAAAGGTGGTGAGCAGATCGTAGACGTGAAAGCCGCCGGCCACCATGCCGAATACGCCTGCCGCGAAGCCGCACACCGCGGCGGTCAGCAGCCGCAGGAGGGGATGCTCGCCAAAGAGCTGCATCCCTGCTGAGGGGACGGCGTCCTCTCCCGCAGGGGCAGATTCCCGCTTGGGCACGCTATTCGGGTGAAAGGTGGGGTTCTCCGCGCCCGCGTAGTAGTCCGCATCTGAGGTGTTGTCGGTTGCGCTGCCGTTCGCGGTCAGCAGCCCCACGTTTTTCTTGAAGGAGGCCCAGCACGCCGATAGGTACGCCATCCCGCGCAAGGGTCTTCCGTCCTCGGCCACAGGCGGGTCAATGAAAAAGCGGATTATAAGGCGCAGGCAGAGGCAGAACGCGTACACGCCCACCCACGCCCACGCGTGCAGGGTTACGGGGTGGAGAAGGGCGGAGAGGATCAGCCCCGCCAGTATGTACCAGGTGTAGGAGGTCGCAGCACAGGCAAGGGCCAGCCCCAGCGGTGCCGCGCCCAAAACCAGCGGACAAGAGCCGAGCAGGTAGGCGGCACCGCCCCAAAGCGCCCCGCGGATCAATTCCCCGACGGGAAGCTTACCCCGCGCGCCCGCGCGCAGATCCTCGCCGCGGCGGGAGGCCGCAGGACGGTCGTGAGATGTATGGTGAAGGGAATCCGAGTGGTGGTTCATGTCGATGAAAACCTCCTTTTGCGTCCTGAATTTTACATTTTATGCCGCGCGGGAGCCTGTCCACGAGCGGTGCTTTCATTATACAAAAAAAGCCATACACAATCTGTCGCAATCGGACAGTCGTTTTAGCGGAGGTTTTGGCAGGGCGAGGCGATTGACAGAGCCGATTGAAAAAAACAGACGGAAAAAGAAATTCCGCGGCTCGCAAAAGTGCGAGCCGCGGATGGTTATGGATAATTTTGACGAGAAATTTTAGTTATAGAGGGGGTACTTGCGGCAAAGCTCGGCCACGGTGGCGCGGCACTCGTCTGCCTTGTTTTCAAAGTCGGTAGCAACCAGCTTGAAGAGGTGGGCGATGACCTTCATATCCTCCTCCTTCAGGCCGCGGGTGGTAACGGCAGGCGTACCGACGCGAACGCCCGAGGTAACGAAGGGCTTCTCGGGGTCGTTGGGAATGGCGTTCTTGTTGACCGTGATGTGAACCTCGTCCAGACGGCGCTCCATCTCCTTGCCCGTGATGTTCATGGGGCGCAGGTCAACCAGCGAGAGGTGGTTGTCGGTACCGCCCGAAACCAGATCAAAGCCCTCTGCAAGGAGAGCCTCGGCTAGCGCGCGGGAGTTGAGAATGACCTGATGCTGGTAAGCCTTGAACTCGGGCTTCAGCGCCTCGCCGAAGCAAACGGCCTTGCCCGCAATGACGTGCTCCAGAGGGCCGCCCTGAATGCCGGGGAAAATGGCCTTGTTGATCTTCTTGGCGATCTCCTCGTTGTTGGTGAGGATCAGACCGCCGCGAGGACCGCGCAGAGTCTTGTGGGTGGTGGTGGTTACCACGTCGGCGTAGGGGATGGGGGAGGGATGCTCACCCGCGGCAACCAGACCCGCGATGTGCGCCATGTCAACCATCAGGTAAGCGCCGATGCTGTGGGCAATGTCAGCCAGACGGGCAAAGTCGATCACGCGGGGGTAAGCCGAAGCGCCGGCAACGATAAGTTTGGGCTTGACCTCCTTAGCCTGTGCCTCCAGCTTGTCGTAGTCAATGGTATGGGTGTCATCCTCGACACCGTAGGAAACAAAATTGTAGTACAGGCCCGAGAGGTTGACGGGAGAACCGTGGGTCAAGTGTCCGCCGTGAGCCAGACTCATACCCATAACGGTGTCGCCTGCCTGCAGAAGGGCCACGTAAACCGCGGTGTTGGCCTGCGAGCCCGAGTGGGGCTGTACGTTGGCATAAGCGGCGCCGAACAGCTTGCAGGCGCGCTCAATGGCGAGGTTCTCAACGACGTCTACGCAGTGGCAACCGCCGTAGTAGCGCTTGGAGGGGTAGCCCTCGGCGTACTTGTTGGTCAGAATGCTGCCCGTAGCCGCCATAACGGCCTCGGACACAAAGTTTTCGGAGGCGATCAGCTCAATGCCGTCGCACTCGCGGCGGAATTCGGCGTCAATCGCGGCGGCAACCTCGGGATCGTGCGCGGAGAGCAGTTCTTGCATTTCTTTCATCATGGTCTTGTACGTCCTTTCGCTAAAGATGCATATACATATACATTATATTATTATACAGATATTTTTTGGGAAAGCAAGGCATATTTTTTACAAAAAATAAAAATAAAAAGAAAATATTTGATATATTATTGACAAAACGCCCAATAATGTGGTATAATACGGGATGAACAAGAACGATTCCTTCCGGTCTTGCCTTATGAACATGCAAGGTCATCCTATATAAAAACAAACAAAAGTGAGGTATGCAAATGGAGATTGCGATCATCGCACATGACCTGAAAAAAGAGCTTATGACCCAGTTCTGCATCGCCTACTGCGGTGTGCTGAGCAAGCATAATCTGTGCGCCACCAATATCACGGCTAAATATATTTCCGAGGCGACAGGCCTGAACATTGAGCGCATGCTTGCGGGTGAGCAGGGCGGTGAGCAGCAGATCGCCTCCCGCATCGCCTATAACGAGATCGACGTGCTTCTGTACTTCCGCGACACCCGCCCCACGGCCGGCTACGACGAGACCGAGCACGAGCTGCTCCGTATGTGTGATATGTATAATATCCCCGTGGCCACCAACATCGCCACCGCCGAGGTGCTGATCATGGCGCTGGATCGCGGCGATCTGGATTGGCGCGAGGTCATGAACCCCCGCTCGGAGTACAACCAGAAGCGTAACAAGAAAGCGTAAGTCACGGCAGGGCACAGCGTATGCCCGCGAACGGAATAAGCCCCCGAATCACAGCGTTCAGAGAGGGAAGCGCTCGCCATTGGCGAGAGGTGCAAGCGTCCCCGCCACGTGTTCGGTCGGTACCGCCCGTGCGTTTGCCGCAACTGAATAGGGTATCGCGCCATCGGCGCGCCCATGAGTGAAATATTCGGGTGGAACCGTGTGTTTTGAAAAATGCACCCCGAAGGCTGTTTTCCGCAGCCTTCGGGGATTTTATTTTATCATTGACCGTTGAAAAGGAGAAAAACAAAATGGCAAAGCAGGTTATCGATGCCAAAGCAGACATGTATAGGGCAAAATTGGAGGCGGGCTTGATTGTAAAAGTGCCTTTTTCCTCTGAGGAACACAAAGCATTGTTGATCATGGTCAACGAAGGTAAGGGACTACCCGAGGGAATCCTCAAGGGTGTAGATGAGTACGGCATAGAAGCATTTTATCGTGAAGTTCGATTCACAGAAAGACAGATGAGAGAATATATTGAGCTGCTTCAATATGAGGAACTCAAAACCATTCGCAAATGCGTCGTGTTCTTCACGGTTTTGACGGTGATATCGCTCATTGGCGGTGTAATTTCATGTATCACTCTTGCCTTAAACGCTATGTGAGACCCCAAATATTGAATTAAACAC
>CAJGEA010000132.1 GCA_904502015.1 uncultured Clostridia bacterium
AGGTCATGGCAAGGATCGCCGAGAGCACTGAGAGCACCATCAAGTACGACAAACGATTCTATACGAGCGATTTCCAGATCCGCAATCTGGTGGACGCCATTTCTCACTCCACCTGCGGCATGGCCATTGATATTGAGGCCAAGGCCATCGTGGCGTGCTCGCTGTCGGGTATGACGGCGCGCATGGTTTCCCGTTTCCGCTCCCCCGTGCCCATCATCGGTTTGACCACCAATGAGACCACCTGGCGCAAGCTGGCGCTGTCGTGGGGCGTGATCCCCGCCATGTGTGAGAAATTCACCTCCACCGACGTGCTGTTCTACACCGCCAAGAAGATGGCGGCGAGCGTGCTGTCCCTCTCCAAGGGAGATCGCATCGTGATTACGGGCGGCGATACCACGGGCTCCTCGGGCAACACCAACCTCATCAAGATCGAGGAAATATAATTGAAAAAACATCTAGGTACGAGGGGTTCCGCGCCATGCGCCCCCTCTACATAATAGGAGTATGAATATGTCGGAATTTTTAGCGTCTATCCCGCCCATTGCGGTGTGTTTTCTGGTTTGCGCCGCCAAGATCGTGGAGATCACCATTCAATCCCTCAAAACCTGTATGATGGTTAAGGGGCAGCGCCTCAAGGCGGCTGGGCTGGGCTTTATTGAGTGCATCATCTGGGGTCTCGTCATATCCACCATCATCGGTACGCTGGGCGACAATCTGTTTTTGCTCTTCTTCTACTGCGCGGGCTACGCCACGGGCTTGTTCCTCGGCTCCACCATTGAGAACAAGATCGCGCTGGGTACGTCCAACCTTGAGCTGATCGCAAACGACGATAGCACAGAGAAGATTACGTCCTATCTGCGGGAGCATCAGCGGGGCTACACCGTGTTCGACGGCTACGGCTCGACCGATAAGATGAACATGATCTTCATCGTCCTGCCCCGTAAGGAGGCACCCAAGGTGCTGAAGGACATTCGCCGTATTTGTGAGAACAAGGTATTCGTGGTCGCATCCGAGGTCAGCAAATACGCGGGCGGCTACGGAATGGTCAAGTAAACGTGTTTCATAAATTTGGATTTGTCGAGCAGGGGTTTCACCCCTGCACCCCACCAAGAAACTTCTTGAAAGAAGTTTCTTGGAACTTCAAGAACTTTCAAAAATATATATTTCGCAATATATTTTTGAAATATTATTTTAAAAGTTCTTGAGGGGGCGGGGGAACTTCTTTCAAGAAGTTCCCCCGGGCGTTCTCCCCTACAAATCCCCATTTGACATGGCGTGTAGCCGAATCGGTACATTCAAAAATCCAATAAGACACAGCCTCGGTGCGGCGCATGATCGCTCCGAGGCTGTTTCCTGTCATAATTACCAAACCGTGTGGGGTATCTTGTATAAACTGCCGAAAAAGAAAAATACCTTGCTTTTTGATAGGATATATTGTATAATATATATGTTTATTCTGAAAAAGCAGGTGATTTACACATGAAAAGGACATCCAAACTACTCGCCCTTCTGATGGCGGTATGTATGCTTGCCACGGGTGCTTGCCCGACAGTGATTGCCGAGGGCGTGTTGGCGGCATCGAGCGGCATTGCCGAGTATACGCCCCCCTACATCACCGAGCATCTGGGCGGCTATGACAGAGGTGATCGTAAGCTGGTGACACATGCGTACGACTTCTCGGTTTCGGACATCGGCTACTATGCGGCCGATGAGGCTGTGGTTATGGATAACCGCGGCGCGGGCAAGGTGGCTGACGGCGTTCTGACCGTCAAGGACGGTATGTCCTTTTCCTTCGGCTCGTCCGTCTGTCTTGGCGACAACTACGGCCTGGAGGAGGGCTACCTGACCTTCGATCTGTGCCTCAGGAGCGGTAAGGCCATACTGGGCGCGCGTACCTCCCGTACGGCGTGCAAAACCGAGGATCGGGGTCTGTGGTTCGTGTTCGATGGCTCAGACACCATGAAGATCTACGAGCCCCTCAGCGGGCTTGAAGCAACGGTGGCGTTCCCCTACGACCTCACCGAGGCCAAGACGGTTACCCTGCACGAAGGGCTGGATACCCTGACCCTCTCCTGCGGCGACAGCGTGATCGCAACGGTTGCTTATGGGCAGAACAGTTATCTTGGCGTCAAGGACGCAACGGGCAAGTCTGTCGCGGAAACCACCGAGAGCGACCTGTACGTGACGGGCTACTGGCAGATTACCCTTGACGACGTGGACGGCTACATAGATAACGTAACCTTCACCAACGTGGAGGTGGATCAGACCAATCCCGCCGCCGACGAGCTGCGCCTCATTGATTACAGCACGTGGACGGCGACCGACGATCTTGAGCGTACCGTGGCGGATGCCAAGACGGCGGGTGAGCCCAACGCAAACCGCTACGTGGGTGTGTTCTACTTCCTCTGCTGGGGTCGGTATGGGCGTTCACGTGATGGATAACACCGATCTGTATCTCAAGGGCGGCGTGGACGGTGTCTGGGACTATTTCAACGCCGGCAGGGCCGGAGAGCACTACTGGGCCGAGCCCTACTTTGGCTACTACTTCAACACCGATACCTGGGTGTACCGCAAGCACGCCTATATGCTGGAGCAGGCGGGCGTGGACTTCATCTATCTGGACGTATCCAACGCTGAGGTGTTCGTGGACGGACACATGGCGCTGTTCGATACCTGGCTGCAGATGAGAAACGAGGGTATTGATACTCCCCAAATTGTATTCTTCAACGGTGATGACCTTGTCCCCGGAACCTTCCAATCCAATATGAAGACCCTCTTTACCACCGTCTATTCGGACGATAACTGGGAAAAATATGAGGAGCTGTTTTTCGAGTGGGAGGGCAAGCCCCTGATCTTCGGTAATGAATCGGGCCTTTCGGGTAGTATCAAAACCAAGGTGGATGAGAAATTCACCGTCCGCGGAAGCTGGGCGTGGGTGGATCAGGACAACTACTGGTCGTGGTTGCAGGAATACACCGCCCGCGGAGAGGCGGTTAAGCTGAGTGCCGGCGGTTGGGGGCGTAACGCCGAGGGTAAGTACGAGTCGCTGTCGGTAGTGCTGGGGCATCACGCGGCTACCAGTAAGGGACGAAGCTACGAGTCCATGTTGGGTCCCAACAACAAAAAGCAGGACTTTGAATTTTCCTCGATCGAGCGGGCGGGGAAGGGTATCTGCTTTGCCTACCAGTTCGAGGCCGTTACCAAGCTGATGAAGAAGAGCATCGCGGCCGACGATCCCTTCGTTATGCTGATTACGGGCTGGAACGAGTGGATCGCGGGCGGTACCTACCGTCCCGATGGGCAAGAGGAAACCTTCTGCAATGTGAAGACCAATTTCTACTACGTAGACAACTTCAACGCCGAGTTTTCCCGCGATGCCGAGCCCATGCGAAACAAGGACGGCTACGGCTTCGGTGATAACTACTACTACCAGATGGTGGATTACATCCGCAAGTTCAAGGGCATTGGCGAGACCCCCACGGCGGACAACCAGACCACCGTGAGTATCTACGATCTCTCTACGTGGGACGGCATCACCCAGACCTATATGGACTCCCTCTACGACGTGGAGCTGCGTAACGTCCGTACCTACGACAACAACAACCGCTACATCAACAACACGGGCCGTAACGATTTTGACTATGCCAAGGTTTCGCAGGATGACAATAACTTGTATTTCCTCGTCAAGTGCGCCGATGATATCATCATCGACAACGGAGACAACTGGATGAACCTCTTCGTCAACGCCGACGGCGATACCGCTACGGGCTGGGAGGGCTACGATTACGTCCTCAACCGTGACAGAGATTCCTATGTTGTTACGGTGGAGAAGTTCAAGGACAACACCTTTGAGTCCGAGGCCGTGGGCGCGGCCTACTACGCCCTGCAGGGTGAGTATATGACCGTCCGCCTGCCCAAGGAGCTGGTCGGCATCGACGGCCTGTGCGAGAAGCTCATCTTCAAGTGGGCGGACAACTCGGTGCAGAACGGCGACCCCATGGCGTTCATGGATCTGGGCGACACGGCACCCGATAACCGCTTTGGCTTCGTGTACCTCTGCGAGTCGGTGGCCACGGCCAAGGAAGAGCCCGTCCGCTTCGCCACGGGCGAGCAGACCGCCGCGCCCAACGGTGCCGTTGTGAGCGGCCCTGCGAAGAACATCAACATCACGGTCAGCACCAATGACGTGGACGTGAATTTCGACATGGAGAGCGAAATGAGCGGTGTATCGATCACCAAGTCCGCGCTGGCCGAGTACTTCGAGTTCTGCCGCGGAACCGGCAACAGCCGCTGCCAGATCGTGAAGGCTGGCAAGAACAAGACCGCCATGATCATGGGCTTTGTGGATTTCCGCACGTGGAACGCCATTGGTGGCGATTACACCTTCTCGGTTGATCTCAACATGGCAAAGGGATATACCAATACCGTGTTCATCCGCGGTGAGATGCCCGGTGCGCTGACACCCGAAAATCCCGCAAACGGTAGCACCTCCCAGACATTTAACTACTACGAGGCGGACTGGTACTATGAGAATGGCGGCCGTCAGGGTGTCGGCTCAATGGGCGGCTCGGGTATTAGCATCACGCTCAACAGCACCTCGTTCACCATTCACGTCAAGCGGTATGCACCCGACGGACTGACGGTTGCCGCTTCCAAGGTGACGGTGAAGTACCCCGACGGTTTCCAGATACCCGAGGACAAGTGGGGCACCCTCTCTTGCGAGGACGATGGCGAGACCGCACGCGTATACCTCGAGGGCAAGCTCCTGTTCACCGCCGTTCTGAGCAATCCCGGCGTGATCTATGAGAGCGACCGCACGGGTCAAGAGTATTATGGAAATTGCGTGATTTCGGATGCTGCGGGCAAGGAGCTGCTCAACGTGACCGATACCCGTCTCAATTCGACGGGCTCGCAGATCGCTTTTGCCACCCGCAACCAAAACATGGAGTTTGATAACCTGCATATCACGTACAGCGAGCAGGTTGCGAGCGGCGGATGCGTGGAGGAGGCACTCACCGCGCAGGGCACGGTGGCATACACCCCCTCCGACAATCTGCGCACTACTCTGAATCTCGGCACCGATCTGCCGAGCGGTAGGGATGACGTGGTGGACGGCACCGACACCGAGGGAACCGATACCGATACCAATGCCGATACCGAGGCCGAAACCTCGGGCGGCAAGAAGGGCGGTTGCAACTCCTCCCTCGTATCGGGCAGCGTCGTTGTTCTGATTGCTGCCGCCGCTGTTGTGGCGTGTGGCAAAAAGCGTGAGGATTGACCGTTGATTTTTCCATAGATAAAACCTGCCCCCTTGGACGTTGCGTCCAAGGGGGCTTTGCTGTTCCGGGGTGCTGATTACAATTTGGAACATAGAATTCTTGGCGTAGCTATTCAGCCGGTGTTCAAATGTAGACCACCTGCGGTGCGATGAACTCGGCGTAGCCGAGTTCTACAAGTTTTGCCAAGGGCAAAACTTAGCCCCTTGAGGCATAGATCAACCGTACCACCCGATGGGATGCCCTACGGCGTTTTTTTAAATTTGGATTTTTAGGGGAGCGGGCACGCAGGGGCGTTGCCCCTGCACCCCACCAGAAACTTTTTTGAAAAAAAGTTTCTGGACTTCAAAAAACTTGAAAAAATATATATTTCGCAATACATTTTGAAAATATTTTTTGAGGTTTCTTGAGGGGGTTCGGGGGAACTTCTTGCAAGAAGTTCCCCCGGTCGTTCTCTCCGCTCCCCGAT
>CAJGEA010000133.1 GCA_904502015.1 uncultured Clostridia bacterium
CGTCGCCCAGCGAATCGTGAAGCGGTCATCGGTCCACTCGGGATCGGTGCCGTAGAGATTGGGGGTCGCGCCGTAGCACATAAGCAGGGGTTTTCCCTCGTAGGTGAAATAGAGGTCGGGGTATTTTTCCACGTAGTCGCGCCAGATCTGATCTACCTTGCGCTGGTGGTTGCCGTTTGCCACGTTTTCGGGTCCTGCGTGACCGGGGCCTGCAAAAATGCAGACCTTGGGCGCGCCCTCAATGGTTGACCAAATCTCAAACAGGAGGTCGGTGGCTTCCTCGATCATGCGGAAGTCGTGGCGCTTGTCCCGCATGGTGGCGGGATCGTAGCAGGTGTTGTTCGTCCAGTCCATGAACACGAAATCCACGCCCGCGTCGCGGAGCTGGATGGCGTGGCGGCGAATGACCTCGGGATCGTCCGAGGCGTAGGGGCCGTCCAGCGGCAGATCCCAGGTGCCCTTACCCCAGCGGGTGACGGTGGAGTAGTGCCAGGTGGAGTAGGCGATACCCACGAGGCGATCCTCGTAGGGGGTCTTTTCGTAGAGCCCCACGCCCGTTTGGTCGGCGGTTACGTCGTCGTGGTTGTATACCACGTCGCGGTACAGGTCAAAGCGGTTTTCCATGTCTTGAATCCTTTCGTTTGTGAGATTGTTTTGGTGGTCAATGAAGTAGGCGGTGTTATCCCCGGGGCAGACGGCGTAGCCCATCCAGCGGGCGATGTAGTTGGCGGCGAGGAGGAGGGTGTCCCCTTGGCGCACGACGGTGGGGAAGGGGTGGGAGGTGCCGTTGAGGTCAACCGCGCTTTGCCCTTCGGTGAAGGTCAGGGTCGCGCCGTCGCGGGCGAGGGTGATCGTTTTGTCGGCCTCGGCGTAGGAGAACCCGAAAAGGGCCGCCACGGCCTCGGCGTCCGCGAGAATGACGCTGCCGTTCAGGGCTACGGGGGTGTCGCACTTGTATTGGGTCTTGTCGCGGAAGAAGTAGGACAGCCCGCCGCGCAGAGCGGTGAGGGTGGTATCGGCGGTGTAGGGCTGAATTTCGCCTGTGGTCAGGCTGATGGAGGCGACCGAGGAATGGGCGTAGTGCTGCATGGCGCGGACGTAGCCCAGCGTGTCCCCGCCCGCCACGCGTTTGGTCACGGCGCGTGCCAGCAATCGACCCTCGGCACTGTGCGCCTCCACCGTGCCCGTGTCGCCGTCCACCGTGACGGTGGCGAGCAGTTCGTCGGCCACCAGAACGCGGATCACGTCCCCGTCGTCCTCAAAGCGGACGGTGACGCCCTCGGCGGCGTCGAAGTCGGCGCGCAGGGCCAGGGGGGCGGTGAAGACGTTGTGGACGATGAGGTAGGCGTTGCCCCCGTTGACCGTCACCCAAATGCCGCTGTCAATGAACAGATGGTCGGGGCTGGTGAGACGCGCACCGTACATGACCGAGCTGGTCACGCTGGCGTTCGTGCCGTGGTTGTAGAGGGTGGCCTCGGCGGCGTAGGCCTGCGTCAGCTCCTTAGCAAAGCCCACGGCGTTCCACACCGAGGCGGAGGCGCTGATGCCGTCTCCGTCCTTTCCGATGGTGCCGTTGGTGGTGAAGGTGAGGGCACTGTCGGCCTTCAGATCGGCCAGGGAGGTGGATGCGTCGGTAAAGTCGAGGGTGGTGTCAAATCGCTCGTCCTTGCCCGACAGAAGCGCAGTCAGTCCTATGTCCTCGTAGGCAGGGGTCTGTATCGGGGGCAGGGGCTCGGTTTCGGTTTCTGCCTCTGTATCGGCTCCGGATTCAGTGCCGGTGTCAGCGTCGGTCGATGGCTCGGATGTGTCGGTGCCGTCAAGAGAGCCGCCGTGAGTATTGTCGGGGGAGCCGGCGGATTCGCCCACCGACGTTGTGGCGGTATCGGTGCCGTCACCCTGATTGGGCTTTTGCGCGGTGCAGGCGGTGGCGGAGGATAGGAGCAGCAGGGCGGCGAGAATGGCGCAAAGGGATTTGATTTTCATAGGCGTTTGACCTCCTTGTGGGGGCGTTGGATCTATTATACCACAAGTCGCGCGGGGGTGCAAGGGGGGAGGGGAAATTCAGGGAAATTTTAAGTCCCTGCGTTCTTAATCACGGTGTAGCCGTGGATATCATCAACACGAAGTGTTGTATATCATCCGCTTGGCAAGCGGTATATCATCAAGCCGCAGAAAAAATACACGCCAGTGCGTGATGATATGCCAAGCCTGCGGCTTGGATAAACAAAAATAACCTTTGCCGTGGGCAAAGGTTATTTTTGTTGGCCTACCCGAAAGGATTCGAACCTTCGACCTTCAGAGTCGGAGTCTGACGCGCTATCCAGCTGTGCCACGGGTAGAAACATGGGTATTATACCACAATCCCCCCCAAATTGCAAGCCCCTTTTGCGAAAATTTCCGCTCCCGCCCGTGATTTGATTGACAAATTGCGGGCTCCCGTTTGGTAAATGCGGACAATTTTCTGTTCATCACGCCGATACGGGCGGCGCGGGAGGCGGTTTTTATTGTCAATATTACAATTTTTTGCCCTTCATGGAGGAAATCGCCTCTGACGCCTTGACAATCTAATGAATTTGGGTTATAATAACTATGTATGCTTTGGATTTTTGAGGCACTTCGGCGAGGGATGCAATGTTCTGTTCCCGCCCCGCCGTACGACCTGCCATCGCCGCCGTATGCGAGCGGCCGTTGCACGCCTTGCGTGCTACTCAGCTTTCAGAAGGGAGATATACGTTATGCAAGAATATCAGATCGTGGTTGACGCTGCGTCCGACCTGCCCGCCGAGCTGGCGGCCGAGCTGGGCGTTGTGACCGTCCCCATCCTTGTGACCTTCGACGGTGAACCGACTCAAATGACCAATGAAATCGAGCCCAAGGAGTTCTATGCCAAGCTCCGCACGGGGCAGGGCGTGCATACCGCGTCCCCCAATATCAGCATTTTCCGCTCCTTTATGGAGCCTTACCTCAAAGAGGGAAAGGACGTCATTTACATGGGCTTTTCCTCGGGGCTCAGCGGCATGTTCCACATGGGTGAGCTGGCCGCCGACGAGCTGCGCGAGGCATATCCCGAGCGCACCATCGTGACGCTGGACACCCTTTGCGCCTCCCTCGGTTACGGACTGCTGGTTTACCACGCCGTACAAAAGCAGCGTGAGGGCGCAACGCTGGACGAGCTGACCGCGTATCTGGAGGAAAACAAGATGCACCTCGCCCACTGGTTCACGGTGGAGGATCTTTTCTTCCTCAAGCGCGGCGGCCGTATCAGCGCCACCACCGCCGTGGTGGGCTCCATGCTGTCCATCAAGCCCGTCATGCATTGCGACGACGAGGGACACCTCACCAAGGTCGGCACGGTGCGCGGGCGCAAGGCCTCCATTGAGGCGCTGTTCCACCGTATGGAGCAATCCGTCATTACCCCCGAGGGGCATACGGTCTACATCTGCCACGGCGACTGCATCGAGGACGCCGAGCGTCTGGCTACCCTCATCCGCTCAAAGTGGGCAGTCAAGGACGTGATGATTGGCTACACAGGCCCCGCCGTAGGTGCCCATTCGGGCCCCGGCACGGTCGCGCTGTTCTTCCTCGCAACCGAGAGATAAACGAGATACATTCTGCATAGATCCAATCAGGAAAGGAAACAGAACATGGCAAACGAGAACGAGAAGTCCACGGTCATAGACGGCGAGCAGTTCCAGAAAATGGTCGCCTCGGCCGCTAACTCGCTGGACAGCGAGAAAACCGAGATCAATAACCTCAACGTATTCCCCGTGCCCGACGGTGACACGGGCATCAACATGAGCCTGACCATGAAGCCCGCCCGCGAGATCCACGTCGAGCCCGGAACGCTGTCCGAGTGCGCGGGCCGCGTGGCTGACCGCCTGCTCCGCGCCGCCAGAGGCAACTCGGGCGCGATTCTGTCGCTGTTCTTCCGCGGCATGGCCAAGTCCTTCAGGGGACTGGATAAGGCCAGCACCGAGGATATCGCGAAGGCCATCCGCAGCGGCACCAACGAGGCATATCGCGCGGTCAGCAAGCCCGCCGAGGGCACCATTCTGACCGTCATGCGCGGCACGGCCGAGACCGCCGAGGCCGAGAGCGGCCAGTACCGCGACGATCCCGAGGCGTTCTTTGAGCGTCTGGTTGCCTCCGCCGAGGAGGTGCTGGATCAGACCCCCGAAATGCTCCCCGTGCTCAAGCAGGCCAACGTGGTTGATGCGGGCGGCCGCGGATTCGTGACCATGCTCAAGGGTATGCTGGCATCCCTGCGCGGTCAGGACGTGGTGGCCACCGACGACGGCAGCGACACCCAGGAGTCTGCCAATTTCGGCGAGTTCGACACCGAGTCCATTACATTTGCTTACTGCACCGAGTGCATCGTGGGCAAGTACGACGAGCTACGCGGTGAGGGCACGGCGTCCGCCTTCCGCGACACCATTTCCCCTTGGGGCGACAGCATGGTGTTCGTGGACGACGAGGAGATCATCAAGCTCCACATCCATACCAACGATCCCGGTCGCGTGCTGTCCGAGGCACTCAAGTACGGTGCCATCGAGACCGTCAAGATTGAGAACATGAAGCGCCAGCATTCGGCGCTCACCGCCGCGGGCGAGAAGAGCATGACTCCCGCCGAGCCCGAGGATCTCACGCCCGATAAGGATTTCGGATTCGTGTCGGTTTGCCTTGGTAAGGGCACGGCCAATGTCTTCCGCGAGCTGGGCGTGCAGGAGATCGTCACGGGCGGTCAGACCATGAATCCCTCCACCGACGATCTGCTCACCGCTATCCGCCGCACCCGCGGCCGCGAGGTGTTCGTTCTGCCCAACAACAAGAACATCATCATGGTGGCCAACCAGGCCGCCAAGATCATCGCCAAGGAGCATGCCGAGGGCGAGGAGCCCGCGCAGCGCGTGATCGTGCTGGAAACCCGCAGTGTGCCCGAGGGTATGTCGGCGCTCCTCGTGTTCGACGAGAGTGCCTCCGCCGAGGACAACGCCGCCGCTATGACCGAGGCGTTCGGTGCTGTTCACACCCTGTCGGTTACCCGTGCGGTCAAGGATGCCGCTATTGACGGGCTTTCCATCAAGGCGGGTGAATACATGGGTCTGTGCGACCGCAAGATCGGCTACACGGGCACCGATTACGAGGTCATCGTGCTTGAGATGATCCGCAATTTCCCCGACGCCTCGTTCATCACGGTGCTGTACGGTGCCGACGTGTCCGAGGAGAACGCCAAGATCATGTTTGAGAAGATCAAGGCCACCCTGCCCGACGCCGAGTGCAACCTGCTCTCGGGCGGCCAGCCTCTGTACGATTTCGTGATCTCGGTAGAATAAAGATATAATGCATTGCCCAAGAGGGAGCGCACGCCGTGCGCTCCCTCTTGTCATTCTTTCAAGGGGCGTTGGGGGTTCAAATTTGGATTTATCGGTGCGTTGGATTTGAATGTGACGTTTCTTTGTACTTTTCTTTCTCCAGCGAAAGAAAAGTACCAAAAGAAGCGCCGTTCAAGAGGAAACCTACGGTTTCCCTTGAAAATCCCTTCCCTTGATGGTGCGCGCCGTGGCTTCGCCACGTTGATTGCGCGCCATACACACCTGTACCCGTTGTGCCGAGTTGTTGCCAAGCGTGGCAACCAACTCGGATAGTCACAGCAGGCGTGTAGGGGGCAG
>CAJGEA010000134.1 GCA_904502015.1 uncultured Clostridia bacterium
GTCTCCTCGGGCTCGGTGGAGGTGTCCTCGGGCTCGGTGGAGGTGTCCTCGGGCTCGGTAGTGGTCTCCTCGGGCTCGGTGGTGGTGTCCTCGGGCTCGGTGGTGGTATCCTCGGGCTCGGAGGTGGTTTCCTCGGGCTCGGTGGCGTGCGAGGTACCGTCATTTATCTCGAACGTGTACTCGTTTTCGGTTTCGGCTGTGGTGCCTGACGGCTTGTTGCTTGCATCGTTGCAGGATGCCAGAAGCATCAGAACCGCCAAGCTGAAAGCCAGGATTTGCTTAAATCTTTTTTTCATACAGTTTTCCTCCGTCATTCGTATGTTTGCCGTGGTCGATCGGCTCAAAAAAGCATACACACTATCATAATACCATAAATAGGATGGTGTGTCAAGAATTGTTTTCTATAAAATAGGATGATCTATTTTGTGCAATATATGCGGTAGGGGGGCGGACGGCAAAAGCTCCGCCCGAAAATCGGGCGGAGCTTTTGCAAAATATGATTTACCGTGCCTGCTCGGCAAAGACCACGGTGCCGCTCTCAGCGTCCATAGACTCTACGATAGCAAGGGATTCCAAATGGTAGCCGAGGTTGCGGATGGCTCTGCCGCCGAACTGAAAGCCCTTTTCGATTACGATGCCGAGGCCCTCGACGACAGCACCCGCGCTTTCGGTGATGGAGATCAGCCCTTGCAGGGCGCAGCCGTTGGCGAGGAAGTCGTCGATGATGAGGACGTGATCGCCCTCCGAGAGAAACCGCTTGGATACGATGACGCGGTTCTTGTTCTTGTGGGTGAAGGACTCCACCTCGGCCACGTACACGTCTCCGTCGATGTTGACGCTCTGGCTCTTCTTGGCGAAGACCATAGGCACGCCGAAGCAACGCGCCACCGCGTAGGCCATAGCGATGCCCGACGCCTCAATGGTCAGCACCTTGGTGACCTTCTTGTCCTTGAAGCGCTCGTAGAACTCCTCGCCGATGCGGTCGATCAGCGCGATGTCCATCTGGTGATTGAGGAAGCTGTCCACCTTGAGCACGTTGCCGGGCTTGACGATACCGTCCTTTTGGATGCGTTCTTCCAGAAAATTCATGTTGCATGCCTCCTTATGGCGATTAACGATCCTCGCGGTAGTAGTTCAGTCCGAGGGCGGCGGGCAGACCGCTGCTGCCGCGCTTGTTACGGATGGAGGTGACCACGAGTACGATAGCGGTGATGATGAAGGGGAGCGCTTGATACATCTGGGTGGGGATCTTGGCGAGCCAGCCCAGCACATTCGGGAATGCCAGCGCCAGACTGCCGCCCGACACACGCAGGGTGTTGAAGAAGCCGAACACAAAAGTGCCGAGGATGGCGAGCGCGGGGCTCCAGTTGGCGAAGATGACCAGCGCCACGGCGATCCAGCCGTAGCCGTTGATCCAACAACTGCTGTTGAACGAGCCCGACATATTCAGTGCCATGTAGTAGCCGCCGATGCCCATGATGCCGCAGCCCGCGCAGATGTGCAGGTACTTCATGAGCTTCACGTTGATACCCACCGAGTCGGCGGCGGCGGGGTTCTCACCCACGGCGCGCAGGCGCAGACCGACGGAGGTGTGTCTGAGATACCACCACATGAGAATGGCGATGGCGATGCCGAGGTAGACCAGCAGATTGTGGGAGAACAGACCCTCGCCGATCACGGGGATCTTTGAGAGCAGGGGAATGGGGCGATCGGAAAAGCCGCTTTGAATGTTCTCAAAGTTACTCATGGTGGGGAAGCCCTTGGGACTTGCCTTGACACCGTTACCCACGAAGAAGTAAAGTCCGAGACCGAAGGTGGTCAGGGTCAGACCCGTGATGTTCTGGTTGGCCTGCAGGGACACCGTGAGAACGGCAAACAGAAGGCCGCACAGAGCACCCGTGAGGAAGGCGACGAGGATGCCTACGCCGAGGCTGTTGGCGTAGCAGCCGCAGAGGTAGCCGAAGATGGCACCGACGGCCATGATACCCTCGACACCGAGGTTGAGGCTGCCGGATTTTTCTACCGTGATCTCGCCCACCGTGCCGTAGAGCAGGGGGATGTTGTAGACCACGATGGCGTGGAGGAAGGAGGTGATGACGTCCATCTTATTCATGAGCCTTGCCTCCTTTCTTTACGCGGACGATGCGGAATCGGGTGTAGAAATCAGCCGCCAGCACGAGGAACAGGATGATACCCTGCAGCATATTGGCAAAGCTGGAGTCCACCTGACGGAAGGTTGCCGCCGCTACCGTAGAGCCGAATTGCAGAACGGTGATGAGGGCGGATACGAGGAAGATCATGCCCGTGCTGAGCTGGGCGAGCCACGCCACGATGATACCCGTCCATCCCACGTCGTCGGTGATGGCGGTGGAGAGCACGCCTGCCGAGCCTACCTTGAAGGCGGCGGCAAGACCGATGAGGGCGGCCGAGAGGAACACCGTGCGAAGCACGATGCGGTTGACCTTCATGCCCGCGTAGCGCGCACTGCCCGCGCTGTCACCGATCACGCTGATCTCGTAGCCGTGCTTGGTGTACTTGAGGTAGATATAGATCGCCACGCCGATGATCAGGGTGAAGATCACGCAGCTCGTCAGCTTGAATTTGTCCCCGATGGGGATCATGGGGAAGGCGACGATGTCCTTGAAGCTCTTGAATACGGGGCGCGCCGACTGCTCCTGCAAAAAGAGGTTCCAATCTGCCTTGGTCTCGCCCACGAAGTAGAGGGCGTAAAGCGCGACGTAGTTGAGCATGAGGGTCAGCAGGGTTTCGTTGGTGCCGAAGCGCACCTTGAGAAATCCTGCGAGCAAACCGTACAGACCTGCCGTGACCATGGCGAGCACGCACATCAGGATGAGGGTGACGGCGGTGGGGAGCTTGGGACCCCACGCTAGCGCCACGTAGGTGGCCGTGATCGCGCCTACGATGAACTGACCCTCGCCGCCGATGTTCCAGAATCGCATCTTAAAGGCAAGCGAGAGGGCGACCGAGGTCAGCGCCAGGGGGAGAAGCTCCTTGATGTAGTTCATGAAGGTCTTGTAAGCAATGGGGTTGTTCACCGTGCCCATGGTGAACATCTGGTAGTAGTAATCCAGGGGATTGACACCGAGGAACAGAAGGATGGCGGCACCGATCAGGAGTGCCAGGACAACGGCGGAGAGGTAGAGGATGGCGCGCTTCCACAGGGGAAGTCCATCGCGCTTGACAACACGCAGCCCCATATTAAACTCCATTCTGCCACGAAGTGGCGGTACAAATATCTTTTGAAATTCGACCGTGTCGCAGGCGACAAGCATGGACCCCGTCCATGCTTGGGTCGAATTTGGGCGTGAAACAGCAACAGTTGCTTTCAGTTTGTAGAACTTTCACGCCGCACCTCCTCGGCGGACTCGGGCTCAAGGAGGGAGTCCTTGGCGATGCCCGCAGGCTTGTCCGCGTATTTTTCAGAAAGATCAAGTGCGCCCGTCATCATCAGACCCAGCTCCTCCTTGCTTGTCTTGTGGGCGTGGACTACGCCCATGACCTTGCCGTGGCAGAGCACCATGATTTTGTCGCAGAGCGCCAGCATGACGTCCAGATCCTCACCCACGAAGAGAATGCCCACGCCGTCCAGCTTCTGCTTGTTGAGGATGTCGTAGATGGCGTAGGAGGAGTGGATGTCCAGACCGCGCACGGGGTACGCCGTGACGATGACGTTGGGACCCGCCTTGATCTCGCGTCCCAAAAGCACCTTTTGCACGTTACCGCCCGAGAGACGGCGCACGGGGGTTTCGGTGGAGGGGGTGACGACGCCCAGGGACTCAATAACCTCCTCGGCGTCGGCTCGTCCCGCGCGGCGGTCTACGAAGGGACCCTTTGCCTCGCGGTATTTCTTGAGCAGCATATTGTCGGTGATGGAGAGGGAGGGGGCAAGACCCATGCCCAAGCGGTCCTCGGGGATGAAGGACATGGAGATGCCCTTGGCGAGGATCGCCTTGGGGGAGAGCCCCACGATGTTGTCGCCCTTGTGAACCATCTGTCCTGACTCGATGGGGCGCAGTCCCGCGATCGCCTCACAGAGCTCCTTTTGTCCACAGCCTGCGATGCCTGCGACTCCGAGGATCTCGCCGCCGCGGATGTAGAAGTTTACCTTGTCGATGGCGACGGCACCCTCGTCGTTGCGGATGGTCAGATCACGCACCTCAAGCAGGGGACGGGTGGTCTCCATGTGGGGACGGTCGATGTTGAGGTCCACCTTGCGACCTACCATCCACTCGGTGAGCGCCTGCTCGGTGGTTTCGGGGGTATTGACGGTGGTGATGTACTCGCCCTTGCGGAGGATAGCCACACGGTCGGAGATGTCCATGACCTCGTTCAGCTTGTGGGTGATGATGATGATGGAGTGACCCTCGGCCTTCATACGGCGGAGCACGTCAAAGAGCTTCTCGATCTCCTGCACGGTCAAAACGGCGGTGGGCTCGTCCAGAATGATGGTCTTGGCACCGTAGTAGAGCACCTTGATGATCTCCAGGGTCTGCTTTTCGGATACCGACATATTGTAGACGCGCTTGCGGGGGTCGATGGAAAAGCCGAAGCGGGCGGCGATCTCCTCGATCTCGTCGTAGCGTCGGCGGCGCAGGGGCAGCCCCGCCTTGTCTTTGCCCATCCAGATGTTGTCGGCGGCCGAGAACACGTCCACCAGCTTGAAGTGCTGGTGTACCATACCGATGCCCAGCCGCTTGGAGTCCTCGGGGGAGTGGATCTGTACCTCCTTGCCGCCGACGAGGATGCGGCCGCTGTCGGGCTTGTAGATGCCGGCCAGCATGTTCATGAGGGTGGTCTTGCCCGAGCCGTTCTCGCCGAGCAGGGCAAGGATCTCGCCCTCACGGACGGCCAGGTTCACGTTGTTGTTGGCGACGGTTTTGCCAAACGATTTCGTGATGCCCTGTAGCTCAATGGCGTAGTTTTCAGCCATAATCAATCCTCCGTAATCTCATGGAATTTGCGCCCGCGCTGTGTGGGCGACTTGTCACGGTCACTTCCGGGGTATCGAGGGTGGGACGACCGATGACCCATCGTGCAATGTCAAGGTCTGCTTCTGGTTTGATGCATTTCTTTGGTCGACGGTCATCCTGAGTGCCGCTGCGAAGCAGCAAGTCGAAGGATCACCTTCTCGACATTTTATCGGTGATCCTTCGATTCGCCGCAAGCGGCTCACTCAGGATGACCCTTAATGCAAGGTGTTCATCAAACGGAAGTTGGGGGGTCATCCCATCCTCGCCGCCCCGGAGGGGGCATCCGCCGAGCGTCATCCGCTTTGGCGGAGGAAAAAGGATCGGACAGGTCGGGGTCTCCGGCCTGTCCGAAGTGGGAATCGGAAATTAGACCTTCTCAACGCCGGCGACGAAGTAGTTCATCGTGCCGGTGATGACGCCGTCAGCAACCGAAGCGCCGCCTGCGGGCACGATCTCGTTGCCTGCATTGTCCATGAGGGCGGCATCTGCCTTGGTGACGGTACCGTCAGCAGCGATGGAGAGCTTAACACCCGAGAAGACGTCCCACTCGCCGTCAACGATCATCTTGCGGACGGCGTCGATGGCAGCCTGGGTGTTGGGGGCGCAGTTGGCGCTCAGGGGAGATACGTCAACGAAGCCCTCCTTCAGACCGCCGTAGTAAGCGGCA
>CAJGEA010000135.1 GCA_904502015.1 uncultured Clostridia bacterium
CGTAGCCTTGGGTACCGACGAGGATAACATCTCGGTGGCTAACACCGTGAGAAAATACGTGGGCGAGCGCCACATAGCCGCACGCGACGGACGGAAGACCGTGATCGCGTACGTCGTATATAATTCCGAGCTGTCGGATACCCTGAACGTAAGCCGCCATTTCAGTTACGCGAGCCGCGAGACCGATGTGTATATGTGTGCCATAGGCAGCCTGCGCGAGATCTACCACGTGAATAACGTGTTGATGGAGTCCTACCGCCCGCTTTCCGAAACGGTGCATGCCGCATACCTGTCGGCACAAGGCAAGAAGGCCAGACGAGAGCATTACGAGGAATGGAAGAAGGATCATTATAAAAACCATTCCAGCCTGGGTCGCGCCATGCATGCTCCATACAAAATGTTCTCGCTGGGATTGATCCGAACCTCGGTGTTTGACCGTGATGTGAGCGACGAGGAACGTGAGCGCCAACTGCGAGAGCTCTACCAAACGACATATCGGGAATTTGCGTTGGCGGGGGAACGGTTGCCTTGTGCGAAGAAGGACGGCGAGCATATCAAGCTGCTGCATAGGCTGGCGTGGTTGGAGCATCGACGCTGGAATGCGTGGACGCGCGTATACGGCTTCCGCTCCACAGGTGATTATCCGACCTACGCGCCGGTGTCGGGTTCCTACAAGCAAATGGATATTCTCCTGCACCCCTGCCTTGTGGAATGCGATGAGAAGGGAATTCGTGCCGCAATGAACGCCAAGGGCGAAATCGATCCCGCTACCGTTCTTCAAAAGCGAAGCGAGAACGGAGATTACGATTTGTTGGATGAACTGTCATACGATCTGTACGAGCGCGGATATAATGGGTTTGACTTTAAGATGTATGACTACCCGCGCTACGATTTTTGAGTGATTGCTACGAAGGAGAAATGAGTATGTATAAGCCTGAACCACTGGACACAAGCCATGTCCAACTCCCCCCTGCGCTGTTGGAGCTGACCGAGCAGATCGCCCGAAACGTCCATGAAAACTGGTCTGCCGCACGGCTGGCCGAGGGATGGACGTACGGTACCGTTCGGGATGACGAAAAAAAGACCACGCCGTGCTTGATCCCCTATGATGAGCTGCCCGAGTCAGAGCGTGAGTATGACCGCATCACGGCCATGCAGACGCTGAAAATGATCGTGGCGCTTGGATACACCATCGAGAAAAAGTAACCGAAGCGTGCCGACTTGCCCGAACGGGTGAGTCGGCACTCCTTTTTTTACCGAGCGTGCGAAAAAATGCCGGTGCTTGCGTTAACAGAACAGAGGGCAAAAAGGGCGCTCGGAGGCGCGATCGGAATAGGAGGAAAATACTTGTGCACAGTGACGAAAAAAGCATAATTCTCAGGAATTCTTGACAAGTGAATTGAAATATGGTATAATATGTTAACAACTGGATACTCACATTGTGGCAGCTGTGTCACGTGTGACGCGCATCATGCGAAACGTATATCATATAAGACAGAAAAGGGAAGCGAAGCATGCACTTTACCGAGCAGGACTACAGAGTAATGATCTCTCAGCTCGCGGCGGGAGACGAGCGGGCTTATGATGGGCTCTACCATATCGCAACAGAGGAATTGATGCCCTCCATCATCAGCCAGTGCAAAAGATACGATTGCCTCAGAGGAGAGCAGGAGGATATCCTTCACGACGTATACATCATCCTGACAAAAACGATCGTTACGAGGTTTCTGTGCAGACCCGACGATGAGAAGACGGACAAAAGCGCCGAGGGCTTCAGCCGATGGATGCACACCACGACGAACAATTATATCATTACGCTGGTGCGTAAGAGGCGCTGTGACGTACCGATTGATGACGTCGAGCTTTCCGAGCCTTCCGAGCCTTTCACCCCCCGGGGTGAGGAAGAGGCGGTCGAAACCCTCCGAGAGGCGCTCAATACCGTGCTGAACTCAGACACGAGCGTTCACATCGTTCTGACGTTTTTCGCGGAATACGTATACGTATTGACCCGTGGCGTCAACAGAATGGAGGCTACCGATTGGATTCTTTTTGATTTCTCTCAAAAGACGTTGGACGAAATGTATAAGATGATTATGCTGGAGTCCGAGGCAGTCCCGTGGCTGGTGGTTACGGGCGCACAGCACGAGAGAATCATGAGCGCGTTGCGAAAGCCGACGGTTGACGGCAGACGCCACGGCCGATTGACCTACGCTGAATACTTTATGAAGTACAATGGGGAGACGAATGGAAAAAAATCGGTCAGCGAGTGGGTCGGCCGCATGAACAAGCTGGTTGCTCGCAAAGGGGGCAAACCCAAACGGAAGTCGCCCCGAGGTGCAGACAAGGACAAAAAAGATCAGCAGAGTAAGAAACAATAAAAAAACAATACGACCCATCCCGCTTGACGGATCGTCTGATCGATCCGAGGGCGGAGAGAGGAGAAATGGATTATGGATCATTTAACCATCGAACAGATCGTAGGATTCGTGACGTTCGACGATATGAACGAGGACGCGATGAAATTAGCGGCAAAGGTAAACGCGCATATTTTGAAATGCCCCCATTGTCTGGAGCTTGTGCAATCGTATCAGCTCCTTGACGAGGCGTTCGATCGGGAGTTTGCCAAAGCGGAGATCGAGCTTCAGACAATGAGTCCGCCGCGGAGCCGCTGACGCCTTGGACATAAAGCCTCGCCTTGCCGATGACGGTGGTGCTTGAGGATGGGAACGAGTTTATAAAACACAGGAGGAATAGACAGACATGCAAAAGAGATTGCTTTCAGGCTTCATCGCGATGCTGCTTGTGTGCGGTACCGTGCTGGGCGCCTTGGTGGCGTTCCCGCTGAAGGCCGCGGCCGAATCGCTCTATATCCGCAAGATCGTGTCCGTGGTGTACGATGACTCGGGGAGTATGGGCAAGCCCGAGAGTGGATCCAGGTGGGTGTACGCGAATTACGCCATGCAGGCGTTTTGCGGTATGCTGAACAGCCAGGATCAGCTGTACGTCACTTACATGAGCGCGGTATACAACAAAGCCCCGGTTCAATCCGTGCAGATCGATCTCTCGGAGAATAAAATTGGGACTTCGCTCCAAAATATCCGAGACCATTCGGATGTGTCGGGTGGTACTCCCTACGATGCGGTTCAGGTGGCGTTCGACAAGCTGAAGAGCGTTCGGGACTCCAATCCCAACACGCAGTATTGGCTGGTCGTTATTACGGACGGTGATTTCCAAGGCTATAATGCCGATGGGGCAAGCTCGGCAGAGGCGCTGAATAATGCCTTCGCCCGTTATTCCAACACGGTTATGCCCAATGGTTCAACACCGCAAACCACATTTTTGGCAATCGGAGCGAGTGTTGGCTCTCCGAAGGAGGATACGAGCAAGGGTATCTATACGTACAAGGCGGACAATGTTACCGATATCGTGAATACAATGTCGAAAATGGCCAGCCGTATTTCGGGCAGAAGACGCTTGGAGAAAACAGACATTCAAAGGGTGGATGACAAGACCATCCGCGTGTCCTCCTCGGTTCCCCTCACGAATATTGCGGTGCTGACCCAGAATTCCTCGGCTCAGATCTCCAAGGCTACCGACGGGGAGGGGAAGACCATTCCCACGATGCGCAAGGCACCGTTGTATTTCGAGAACAGTGTGGCCAAATTGTCGGGCAGCTCATACCTCCTGGGCAACGCGCAGACCGTGATCCCCGCGGGAACCTATACGCTCGCGTTTGACCGTGCGATCGACCTTGCCCAGACCGTCGTGCTGTTTGAGCCGGCGCTGGAGGTTCGCATGAAGATCACCGTCAACGGTAAGGAAGTGACGGATATATCACAGCTGCAGGAGAAGGATAAGCTGTCGGTTTCCTGCAAGGTCTATGAAACGGGCACCGACAACGAGATCAGCGCGACGCTGCTCCCGACTGACACGAAGTACGAGATCGTCATCAAGGAAGGCGGTCAGGTCGTGGCGAGCAATAAGAATACAGCCATGAGCCTCACGGATTACGTTTTGAAAAACGTGGCGACCGAGATTACGGCCTCCGTGGAAATCGGCGGCTTCAACCCCATCCGTTCTTCGGTTTACTTTACGCCCACCAAGTACGTGCCCAAGGTGTACTCGCTCAAGGCAGAGTACGGGGGGAGTGCAACGAGCGTCAAGTATGACGATATTGCCTCCAACAAGGATCTCTCCATTTGCTTTACCGTCCTTGTGGACGGCGTGCCCGTGACCGACACGGCGGCCGTCAAGGCGCTCAATCCCCGCGTGACTACCTCGGTGGCGGGCAACGAGGGTACGGTGAGCTATACGAACGACGGTAAGATCGTCTTTACGCCCAACCGCGCGCAGGCTTCCACCCAGAGTGGCGACGGCTACGACGTGGGCGTTACCTGTGCCATCGACGGCGGAGCTACGGCCACGAAGTCGTACAAGGTGCTGTTCACCAAATACAGCGTGTCCGCGGCACTGGGCAGTGCCACCGACAGCGTTAAGCTCAAGGATATTGCCTCCAACAAGGATCTGACTGTGGTGTTTACCGTGTACGCGGACGGCAAGCCCGTGACCGACACGGCGGCCGTCAAGGCACTCAACCCCCGCGTGACCACCTCGGTGGCGGGCAACGAGGGTACGGTGAGCTATACGAACGACGGCAAGATCGTCTTTACACCGAACCAAGCGCAGGCACCCGTGCAGAGTACTGACGGCTATGACGTTGGCGTGACCTGCACCGTCAGCGGAGGGGCGTCGGCCACGAAGTCGTATCGCGTGCTGCTGACCAAGTATAGCATGACAGCGGCGCCGGGCGGTGCCACCGATAGCGTCAAGCTCAAGGATATTGCCTCCAACAAGGATCTTACGGTGGTGTTTACCGTGTATGAGGATGGCACTCCCCTGACTGACACGGCGGCTGTCAAGGCGCTCAATCCCCGCGTGACCACCTCGGTGGCGGGGAATAGCGGCGCGATCAGCTATACCGATGACGGCAAGATCGTGTTTACACCCAATCAGGCGAGCGTGCCCGAGCAGGCGTCGGGAAGCTATGAGGTGAACGTGACGTGTTCGCTGGACGGCGGCATCAGCGCGAGCCAAACGTACACCGTGATGCTCACCCGGTATACCGTGAAGGCCGAGTTCGGCAGCGGCACCAAGAGCGTCAAGTACGACGATATCGCCAAAAACAAGGATATGACGATCTGCTTTACCGTTCTGGCTGATGGTGAGCCCGTGACGAATTCCGACGAGGTCAAGGCTCTCGCGCCCACCATCGTTGCTTCGCCTCAGGGCAACAGCGGTACGGTAACCTATACGGATGACGGCAAGATCGTGTTTACCCCGAACGCCGCGCCCGTAGTGTCGGGAGGCGGACAGGACAGCTTTGAAGTACGCGTGACCTGTACCGTCGGTAACGGCGCGAGCGCATCTGAAACCTATACCGTTCTTGTTTCCGACTATCAGATCATTCCCATTGAGGTCACCGACAGCATTGTGAAGACCCAATTCTTCGGTAACACGGTGAGTGCCTCCTTCTATATCACCAAGGATGGCGTTCGACTGGGCAAGGCTGACGTGGAGCAGGGAATCGCGGTCGAGCTCAACGGGGGCCACGCGAAGCTGCTGACCAACGTGACCGTGTCGGA
>CAJGEA010000136.1 GCA_904502015.1 uncultured Clostridia bacterium
CGGGGGCTTCGCCCCCGACACAAAAACACCAAGGGGGGCGGTGTCGGAGGGGGGAACGCCCTCTGACGCGCGGCGAAAGCCGCAAGAAAATTTGCAATAACTAAAAACATGCGGAACAAGCCCCACCAAAAAACCTTTATGTAATATAGAATTTTTCTTGCACCTACCGGTGCGCGTCGGGGCGCTCAAGGCCGCCCCCGACACCGCCGGCCAATCTTTGTTAGGTGCAGGGGGCTTTGCCCCCTGCACCCCCTTAGCACCCGTGGACACACAAATTCAAACAGTTCGATAAACCCCAATTTGACGCATGGCTGAATCGTTACATATCAATTTGTCGGCACTTTGAAGCGGCGGCGAAATACCGAAAGACTATTGACAAATTGCCGGAATATGGTATAATGTTAATTAGTTAACGGTTAAGCGGTTGACGGTTGCATTCGGCGGCCGTCTTCCGACCGAAAGGAGGTCGCTTATGTCCGAGCAAAGATTCCCCCCCACGGGCGAATCGCCCCACGAGAAGCCCCCCCACGCCCCCGAATGGGAGGCCATGCACGCCTGCATCCGCGCCATGCGCCTGCATCACGCCACCGTAGAGCGGCGGGTGGGTATGCTGGGGATTCACCACAGCCAGCACCGCACCCTCATGCACCTCGCGCGGGGCGAGCAGATCCCCTCCCAGCGTGAGCTGGCGGCATCGCTGGGCATCAGCCCCGCCGCCATCACAGCCACCCTCAAACGGCTGGAAAAGGAGGGCTACATTGAGCGCGCCATGCCCGACGAGGACAACCGCCGCAACGAGATTCGCATCACCGAGCAGGGGCGTGCCAAGGTCGAGGAGAGCCGCGCGCTGTTTGACGAGATCGACAGCGCGACCTTCGCGGGCTTTACCGAGGAGGAGCTGGCGACACTCACCGACTACCTGAGGCGAATGAAGGATAACCTCACCGCCTATGGGGAAAGCATAACGTAATCTCGCCTTTGTCAATCCATTTCCCCGCCAAATTGGGGTTTATCGGGCACCTGCGGTGCGGCTTTGGATCGGGGATGGATCACATAAACCCAACCATCTCACCCGACAAGAGGGTGTATTTCAAATTGGGGTTTATCGGGGTGTTTGAATTTCGATTGTAGGGGCGCATCACGATGCGCCCGCGGGCGATCGAACTGCAAGCAGTTCATGAATCGCCCCTACAGCCTAAAAATCCAGGATACCTATACCCGACAAGGAATAACGCTCCTCTATGTCGTAGGGGCGATCTGCGATCGCCCGCGGGCGCACACAGTGCGCCCCTACCATGGGTTGTTATAAACCGTTCAATAAATCCAAATTTGAAGGCACCTTCCCATCGGGGGATAGCAATGGGGTTCTCGATACCCAACCCCGAGCCAGAGCCGTGCCGCAGGCACAAATCCAAATTTGAAAATCCGCGCCCCTCATTCCTCACCCACCGAAAGGAGAATACCGTGTCCAAAAAGCCAAAAGAAACAGCAACCACCGAGAAGTTCTCGTGGTTCAAATACGTAAAGCCCTACTGGCCCTACTTCGTCATAGGCCCGCTCTGCATGATCGTCGAGGTCATCGGCGAGGTGGTCATGCCTCGCCTGCTCGCCTATATCATCGACTACGGCGTCAAGCACGAAACCGCCGATATGCCCGCGTGGCTTGGCTGGCTGTACCGCACCCTGCGCACCGACTCGGCCTTCGTGGTCGCCATTGCCGTCGGCATGGTGCTGACCGCCCTCATTATGATGGTGGGCGGCGTGGGCGGTGCCTACTTCGGCGCCAAGGCGTCGGTCAACTTCGCTGCCGACCTGCGTGCCGACATCTACCGCAAGGTGCAGAAATTCTCGTTCTCCAATATTGATAAATTCAACACGGGCTCGCTGGTCACCCGCCTGACCAACGACGTCACCCAGATGCAGAATTTCGTCAACACCCTGCTCCGCATGGCGCTCCGCTCCCCGGGTATGCTCATCGGCGCGCTCATCATGGCACTCTCTCTGAATCCCAAGCTGAGCCTCGTTTTGGCGGTGGCCATCCCCGTCCTATCGGTGGGCATATTCTTCTTCATCCGCGTGGCGTTCCCCCGCTTCCGCGCCGTGCAGGAGCGCGTGGACGGTCTCAACGCCAATGTGCAGGAGAATATCACCAACGCGCGCGTGGTCAAGTCCTTCGTGCGCGAGGATTTTGAGAGCCGCCGCTTCGCCGAGACCAACCGCGAGCTGAAGCTGGCGGGCCGCCGCTCCATGCTGACCATGATCTGCATGTCCCCCCTCATGACGTTGTGCATGAACGGCGCGACGCTGGCGGTGCTGTGGTTCGGCGGCAACATGGTGCTGAACGGCGAGATGCTGGTGGGTGATCTCACCTCCTTCATTACCTACATTACCCAGATATTATCCTCCCTCATGATGGTGACCATGCTCTTCATGCAGGCATCCCGTGCTATGGCTTCTGGCCAGCGCATCAAGGCTGTCATGCTGGAGGAGATCGACATTGCCGACAATGCCGATGCCGTACATACCGTCGAACGCGGCGAGATCGAGTTCCGCGGCGTGACCTTCCGCTACTACAAGAACAGCGAGGGGCGCGTGCTGGATGACGTGTCGCTGAAGATCCCCGCAGGCGCGACCGTGGGCGTGATTGGCTCCACGGGCAGCGGCAAGACCACCCTCGTGTCTCTCATCCCCCGTCTGTACGACACCGACGAGGGCGAGGTGCTGGTGGACGGTGTCAACGTCCGCGACTACAGCCTCCACGCCCTGCGTGAGGGTGTAGGCATGGTGCTTCAGAAGAACGTCCTGTTCTCGGGTACCATTGAGGATAACCTGCGCTGGGGCGACGGAGAGGCCGATATGGACACCATTCGCGCCGCCGCCCGTCGGGCGCAGGCCGACGGATTTATCACGAGCTTCAAGGAGGGCTACGCCTCCGAGCTGGGGCAGGGAGGCACCAACGTGTCGGGTGGACAGAAGCAACGCCTGTGCATCGCCCGCGCCTTGCTCAAAAAACCGAAAATTCTGATCCTCGATGACTCCACCAGCGCCGTGGATACCGCCACCGAGGCGCGCATCCGCGAGGCCTTCCGCGAGGAGCTGAAGGACGCCACCAAGATCATCATCGCCCAGCGCATCACCTCGGTGATGGAGGCCGACATGATCGTGGTGCTCAACGAGGGACGCATCACGGGCGTAGGCACGCACGGCGAGCTGCTCCGCTCCAACGTGGAGTACCGTGAAATTTACGATTCGCAAATGGAAAGCACGGCCGAGGCGCAGCGGGTAGCCGAGGCTTCGGTTGCTCGTCCGAACGGGGAGGTGATGGCGTAATGGCAGCAAGAAATCTGACTGAGCTTCAAAAGCGATACCATTCGACGGCTCCCGCAGGCCCGATGGGCGGCATGGGCCCCCGTCCGGGCGGACCGGGCGGCCCGCGCCATATGCAAATGCGCGGCAAGGGTAAGCCCAAGAACAGCGGCGCGACCATCCGCCGTCTGATGGGCTACATCGCGGCGTACCGCGTCCGTCTTCTGGTGGTGCTTTGCCTCATGCTGATCAATACCGTGACCGCCGTCGCGGGCGCTTACCTGCTTCGCGACGTCATCAACGCGGTAGACACAACCGTTGAGCCCGGCAAGAGCATTCTCCTTCGCCTGCTGATGCCCGACGCGGTGGCAAGCGGCGTGCTGACCAAGGCCCAGCGCGTGGAGTGCCTCGGCATCATCCTCGGGGTGCTGGCGTGTATCTATTTTGTGGGCATCGTGACCAATTATATGCAGGGACGGCTGATGCTCACCGTGTCCCAGAGCGCGGTGGAGAGCATCCGCAACGATCTGTTCGGCAAGCTCCAGCGCCTGCCCGTGCGCTACTTTGACGCGCATCCCACGGGCGAGCTCATGTCCCGCTTCACTAACGACGTGGATGCCATAGACATGATGATCAACACCACGCTCACGAGCCTGCTTTCGGGTGTCATATCGCTTGCGGGTACGCTCATCATGATGGTGTATACCAACGTCTGGCTCACCCTCGTTACCGTGATCTTCGTGCCGCTGTTTACCATGGGCGGTAGTATCATTGCCAAACGGTCGAGTAAGTACTACGGTGCCCAGCAGGCCGCTCTCGGTGCTGTGAACGGCTACATTGAGGAAACCGTTACGGGCTCCAAGGTGGTCAAGGTGTTCAACCACGAGGAGGACTGCGTGACCGAGTTTGAAACCCTCAATAACGATATGCGCGACAAGCAGTTCCGTGCCCAGTTCTACGGCGGCGTGCTGGGCCCCGTGATGCATAACATCTCGGGTCTGGCGTTCGCCCTGACGGCGGGTGTGGGCGGTCTGCTCTGCATCTTCGCGGGCTTTGACGTGGGAGGACTCACGGTGTTCTGCAACTACTCCCGCCAGTTCTCCATGCCCATCAATAACATTTCCATGCAGATCACCACGGTGTTCTCGGCGCTTGCAGGCGCGGAGCGCGTGTTCGCCGTTATGGATGCCACCCCTGAGGCACCCGACCTGCCCGACGCAGTGGGCGTGGGCGAGCTGCGCGGTGAGGTGGTGCTGGATAACGTGAGCTTTGGCTACCGTCCCGACCACACCGTGCTTCGCCACGTCAGCCTGTACGCCCACGCGGGGCAGAAGATCGCCTTTGTGGGCTCCACGGGCGCGGGTAAAACTACCGTGACCAACCTGCTCAACCGCTTCTACGACGTGGACGAGGGCAGCATCACCATCGACGGCATTGACATCCGCTCCTACAAGCGCGACGAGCTGCGCGCGAGCATTGCGATGGTCTTGCAGGACACCCACCTGTTCACGGGTACCATCATGGAGAACATCCGCTACGGCCGTCCCGATGCCACCGACGAGGAAGTCGTCGAGGCCGCCAAGACCGCCAGCGCGCACAGCTTTATCATGCGGCTGGAGCATGGGTATCAGACCGTGCTGGAGGGCGACGGCACCAACCTCTCACAGGGCCAGCGCCAGCTTCTCAACATTGCCCGTGCCGCGATCTCCAAGGCACCCATTCTGGTGCTGGACGAGGCGACCTCCTCGGTAGACACGCGTACCGAACGCCACATCGAGCACGGTATGGATCGGCTGATGAAGAACCGTACCACCTTCGTCATCGCCCACCGCCTGTCCACGGTGCGTAACGCCAACGCCATCATGGTGCTGGAGAACGGCGAGATCATCGAGCGCGGCAACCACGAGCAGCTCCTTGCCCTGGGCGGCAGATATTACGAGCTGTACACGGGTAAGAAGGAATTGGATTAAAGCTCAACCTCAAAGAGAATGGGATGTGGGATGAAAACTGGCCCGGCGAGATCTCGGAAACCTATTATGTCCGTGTGAATCCCTGAGCTACTTAAAAAATACCCCGAAAGCATTTCGATGCTTTCGGGGTTCTGTTATTCTGTCAGTAGCTTCATGGCCGCGTTGATTTCGGCGTCTGTCAGCATACCCACCTTTTGGTTGACGATCTTTCCCTCCGCGCTGATAAAGTAGGTGGTGGGGATCGCGCCTACCTGGTAGGCATTGGCGGCGGAACCCAAGGTGTCAAAATACACAGGGAAGGTGTAGCCGTTTTCTGCCAAAAACTGCTTGGCGGAATTCACCGTGTCATAATAGCCGTC
>CAJGEA010000137.1 GCA_904502015.1 uncultured Clostridia bacterium
GCCACCATGTAAGGGAAGGGATTTTCAAGGGAAACCGTAGGTTTCCTCTTGAACGGCGCTTCTTTTGGTACTTTTCTTTCGCTGGAGAAAGAAAAGTACATAAAGACAAACAAACAGATAAACCCCAATTTGAAGATTTCCAATCCATCGGGGAAAACCTTATGGGGAGCGTTGAGTTTTGCCGACAGGCAAAACTCGGTTGAACTCGGCCACGCCGAGTTCGCGCACCGCAGGTGCCCGATAAACCCCAATTTACCGTCCCTCGCTATGGGTTTTTAATGTAAAAAATCAACTTTTGCGAAAAATTTAAATTTTGTATCTGCTTTTGTCCTTTCGTTAACCTCCAATTCATTTTTTTGTGTTATAATACTTTGATATATTAAGTAATTGCGCTTCAATGCATGAAAATAGAGGAGTGTGCGTATGACGGATCGTATTGTTCAGGATGCTACCGTGGCCCCATGGAAACGGATCAATCCCCCCACGGCGTGCGAGGGCGATACTGCCCCCCGTTTCGCGTCCATCGGTATTGATATCGGCTCGACCACGGCAAAGATCGTGGTGTTTTGTGACGGCGAGCTGGTCTATTCCAGCTACGAGCGCCACTTCTCGCAGGTGCGCCCCAAGACCCACGAGCTGCTTCGCCGTGTCAAGGATATGGTGGGCGACCGCCCTGTCCGCGTAGCCATTTCGGGCTCGGCAGGTCTGGGACTCGCGCAGGCCGCCCGCATCCCCTTCGTGCAGGAGGTGTTTGCCACCGCCGAGACCGTCCGCCACCTCGAACCCGATACCTCGGTCGTCATCGAGCTGGGCGGCGAGGATGCAAAGGTCATTTTTTTCAAGGGCGGTATGGACGAGCGCATGAACGGTACCTGCGCGGGCGGTACGGGCGCATTCATCGACCAGATGGCGACCCTGCTCGACATGACCGTCGAGGAGATGGACGCCCTCTCCATGAAGCATACTCGCGTGTATCCCATTGCCTCGCGTTGCGGCGTGTTCGCCAAGACCGATATCCAACCCCTGCTCAATCAGGGTGCGGCCAAGGAGAATATCGCCGCCAGTATCTTCGCGGCGGTGGCGAGTCAGACCATCGCAGGACTCGCGCAGGGACGCAAAATCGAGGGCAAGGTCATGTTCCTCGGCGGCCCTCTCCACTACTGTCAGGGCTTGCGCTTTGCCTTCAAGGAGGCGCTCAAGCTGACCGATGACAATGCCGTGTTCCCCGATTACGGACTCTTCTCGGTGTCTCTCGGCGCGGCGTATTACGCGAACGGGCAGGACGACGTGACCGATATGGACAGCCTCATCGCCCGTGTGGAGGCATCCACCCGCGAAAAGATCGAGACCGCCCATACCCAGCCCCTTTTTGCAAGCGAGGATGAGTATGATGCGTTCTGTGATCGCCACGCCAAGGCGAACGTCGAGATCGTATACCCCGAAAAATACAGTGGCAACGCCTACATCGGCATTGACTGCGGCTCCACCACCACCAAGCTGGTGCTGATGGGCGAGGGCGGGGAGCTGCTCTATACCTACTACCACTCCAACCGCGGCAACCCCGTCGCTATCGTCAAGGAACAGCTCGCCGAGATCTACGAGGTCTGCAGCGACCGCATCCACATCAAGGGAAGCGCGGTCACGGGCTACGGCGAGGAGCTGATCCGCCACGCCTTCCACATCGACAGCGGTCTTGTGGAAACCATGGCACACTTCACCGCCGCCAAGTTTTTCAATCCCCGCGTGGATTTCATTCTCGACATCGGCGGTCAGGATATCAAGTGCTTTAAGATCAAGGGTGACGCCATTGACTCTATTATGCTCAACGAGGCATGCTCCTCGGGATGCGGCTCGTTTATTGAAACCTTTGCGCGCTCCATGGGCTACGAGGTGGCGGATTTTGCCAAGCTCGGTCTGTTCGCCGCCGCTCCCGTCGAGCTGGGTACGCGCTGTACCGTGTTCATGAATTCCTCGGTCAAGCAGGCGCAAAAGGACGGCGCATCGGTCGGAGATATCTCGGCGGGACTTTCCCGAAGCGTGGTCAAGAACGCCATCTACAAGGTCATCCGCGCGGGCTCGGCCGACGAACTGGGCGAGCAGATTGTGGTGCAGGGCGGTACCTTCCTCAACGACGCCGTGCTTCGTTCGTTTGAAATCGAGCTGGGACGGAACGTCATCCGTCCCCGCATCGCGGGTCTGATGGGCGCGTTTGGCGCGGCTTTGTACGCTCGCTCGCTGGGTTTGGAGACCTCTACCACCCTCACCGCCGACGAGATTGCCGCGTTCAGCCACACCTCCAAGGCGGCGACCTGCCACGGATGCGGCAATAACTGCCATCTTACCGTCAATACCTTCCCCGGTGGGGAAAAATACATATCGGGAAATAAGTGCGAGCGCGGTGCGGGACGTAAGCTTCCCGAGGGCGCGGACATCATCCCCAACCTTCACCAGTTCAAGCGAGATCGCCTGCAAGCGCTGGAGGAGCAGAGCCGTGACGGTCGCCGCGGCGTCATCGGACTCCCCATGGCGCTCGGTATGTACGAGCTCGCCCCCTTTTGGCACGCCCTCTTTACCGAGCTCGGTTTCCGCGTGATCCTCTCGGGCCCCTCCAGTCGTGAGCTTTACGTCGGCGGACAGTACTCCATCCCCTCGGATACCGCGTGCTACCCCGCCAAGATCATGCACGGGCATATGGAGCAGCTTGTGGAGCGAGGAGTTGACGCCATATTCTACCCCTGCTTGACCTATAACGTGGACGAGAAAACGGGCGCGGATAACCACTACAACTGCCCCGTCGTAGCCTACTATTCCGAGCTTCTGCAGGGCAATATGGAGTCGGTACGCGACGTCACCTTCCTCTATCCCTACCTCAATATCAACAGCAAGAGGGAACTGACCAAGGAGCTGTACGCCGAGTTGGGCGGCCGCTTCGGTGGCATTTCCAAGCGTGAAATCGCTCGCGCCGTGGATTCTGCGTATAACGCCTACGATGCGTGGATGAAGGACATCCGCGCCGAGGGCGAGTCGGCGCTTCGCTGGGCGCGTGCCCGCGGCGCGCGCATCATGATCCTCTCGGGCCGTCCCTACCACGTCGATCCCGAGATCGGTCACGGTATCGATAAGCTCGCCACCTCGCTGGGCTTTGCCGTTGTCACCGAGGACAGCATCGCAGGCCTCACCACCCATGAGCCCGTCAACGTGCTCAACCAGTGGACGTACCACGCCCGCCTCTACGCCGCCGCGCGGTACGCCGCCGAGCACGAGGACGTGCAGATGGTTCAGCTCGTGTCCTTCGGATGCGGCATTGATGCCATCACTACCGACGAGGTACGCTCCATTCTGGAATCCCGCGGCAAGCTCTACACCCAGATCAAGATCGATGAGATCACCAACCTCGGCGCGGTCACCATCCGCCTGCGCAGCCTGATCGGTGCGCTGGAATACGCGGGGAAGGGTGCATCGGGCGCTATTACCGCAACAGCGAAGGAAGAACGAAAGGAGGCATGTGTCCATGAGTAATCAAACCAACCGTATGACCGCAGACACCGCCGAGCGCGTACTGTTTACCAAGGAAATGCGCGCGACGCATACCATCCTCCTGCCCAATATGCTCCCCCGCCATTTCAAGATCCTCTCGCGTGTGCTGAACCAGTACGGCTATAAAACCGAGCTGCTTGAGGACGGACTGAACGGAGACAGCCAAGCCGTCATCGACGCAGGACTCAAGTACGTTCATAACGACTCCTGCTATCCCGCACTTCTCGTCATCGGGCAGTTCATTGCCGCCCTCAAGAGCGGGCGGTACGATACCCATAAGGTCGCGCTCCTGCTCACCCAGACGGGCGGCGGTTGCCGCGCCTCCAACTACGTGGCCCTGCTTCGTAAGGCGCTGGTTCGCGCCGGCTTTGAGTACGTGCCTGTGATCTCGCTGAATTTCTCGGGTCTTGAGCAAATGCCCGGCTTTAAGATCACCCTGCCCATGATCCCTCGCCTGCTCTACTCCATCCTCTACGGCGACCTGCTCATGCTCCTCGTCAATCAGTGCCGCCCGTACGAGACGGCGCGGGGAAGTGCCGAGGCGCTGGCCGATCGGTGGAGCGACCGTTTGGCCGACGAGATGACGAGCGGCTCTACCTCCTACCGCCGTGTCAAGGAGAACTACCGCGCCATCATCCGCGATTTTGCCGCCCTTGACGGCGTCAAAAACCGCAAGACCGATCCCCGCGTCCGCGTGGGCATTGTGGGCGAGATCTTCGTGAAATTCTCCCCTCTGGGCAATAATGATCTCGAGAATTTCCTCGTCTCCGAGGGTGCCGAGCCCGTGCTGGCAGGACTCTTGGATTTCTGTATGTACGTCGTGACCAACAATATACTGGACTACAAGCTCTACGGCATCGGCAAGACTCGTGCGAAGATCTACGGCATCGCCGACAAGTTCTTCCTCTCCAAGCAACAGGATCTCATCGACATCGTCCGCGAGGACGGCACGTTCACGCCGCCCACCTCCTTTACTCATACCCGTACCCTGACCAAGGGCTACGTCGGCATGGGTGCCAAGATGGGTGAGGGATGGCTGCTCACCGCCGAGATCCTCGAGCTGATCGATCAAGGTGTGAACAACGTGGTTATCACCCAGCCCTTCGGTTGTCTGCCCAACCACATCGTGGGCAAGGGTATGATGAAACCCATCAAGGAGACCTACCCCGACGTCAACCTCGTCGCTATTGACTACGATGCAGGCGCGACCAAGATCAATCAGGATAACCGCATCAAGCTCATGTTGGCCAACGCCAAATAATTTTGCGCCTGTTCAGTCGGTTTTAAATTGAGGTTTATGAGGGAGTACGGAGGGGGAACTTCTTGCAAGAAGTTCCCCCGAACCCCCTCAAGAACCTTCAAAAAACATGCTTAAAAACATTTGTGCAATATATGTTTTAAAAGTTTTTGGAGTCCCAAGAACCTTTTTTCTGCCCTGCTTGCAGGGCGAGGTTCATTGGTGGGGTGCAGGGGTGAAACCCCTGCCCGATAAATCCAAATTTGAACTCACTTGAATAGCCACACCATTTCTGCATTTTAAGGCAAATACCCCTCGGTGAGCAGACAAACTCACCTCCCAAGGAGTCACTATGGGAAACTTCAAGTATAAGCTTGCCCGTTTCTTTTACGGGCGCTACGGTATGGATGCACTCCACAACCTGCTGTACGGAACCGCCATGGTTCTCATGTTCCTCGCGCTGGTCTTTACCGTGCTGGCCAAGGCAGAGCCCGCGCTGTCCTACGTGTCCATCGGTATGTACGCCATTGCATTGGGGCTGATGGGCTGGTCGATTTTTCGCTCCCTCTCCCGCAATATCGCGGCCAGAAGACGCGAAAACGATTGGTATCTTCGCGCCAAGCATAAGTTGTTCGGACGTAAGCCGAAGGTCAAGCTCCCGCCCGACACCGCCGAGCACGTGTTCCGTGCCTGTACCCATTGTCGCGCCACCATTCGCCTGCCGCGCACGAAAGGGAAGCACACCGCAAGATGCCCCCGTTGCCAAAAGCGGTTTCGTGTGCGCGTGAAATAACACCAAAAGCCATGCGGCACACATCTGTAATGTGTGCCGCATGGCTTTGTA
>CAJGEA010000138.1 GCA_904502015.1 uncultured Clostridia bacterium
ATGGGCTCGTCGTCGTTGACGGTGAGAAGCATACCTGCGCCGCATACGGCGTAGTAGGTAGTACCTACGGGAGCAGTAACAGTAGCGGTTGCCATCGTGTTGGCGTTGTTCCACTGGAGATCAACGTAGATGGGGTTGGTTGCGCTATTGTTATCCTCAGGCTCGGTAGTGGTCTCCTCAGGCTCGGTGGTAGTCTCCTCGGGCTCGGTGGTAGTCTCCTCGGGCTCGGTGGTAGTCTCCTCGGGCTCGGTGGTAGTCTCCTCGGGCTGTGCCTCGGGAACCGTGTAGTTTGCAATCGTGACGAAGGGAACAATGGTTTCGTTGTCACTTGCGGCAACGGCTGCGAAGGTCACGGTTACAGTCTGACCTGCATAGTCGGAAAGGTCAGCAACAACGGGTGCTTGGTCCTTGTTGAACATACCGAGCTTGGTGGCATCAGTGAAGCCAAGTCCTGCGTAATGTCCGGGCAGGGGCTCGCCGTCGTAAGCGCCGGTAGCCTCAAGCCAGGTGTTGCCTCCGTCAACAGAGAAGACAAACTTTGCAGTACCGCCGTCAACACCCAGCCATCCGCCGATGGCGAGAGTGTAATCAGCGTTGACCGGAACTTCCGCCTCAACGGCATCGATCGTGTCTGTGCCAATGGTGGAGTTGCCACCTCTGCCGGCGAAGTTAGCAGTGCCGTTGGGTCCCATGCCGTTGATGTGGTCGATCGAGCTATGGAACTTGATGGGATCCTTGACGGGCTCGGTTTCCTCGGGCTCGGTGGTGGTCTCTTCGGGCTCAGTAGTAGTGTCCTCGGGCTCAGTGGTGGTGTCCTCGGCGTCCTTGGTCAACTGAACCGTAAGCTCGGTTGCGTCAGTAGCAAAGGTGTACTCAGCCTCGCCCGTGTAGCCTGCGAGCGTCACCTTTACGGTGTAGTCGGCCTTGGCAAGCTCAATGGTTGCCACACCGTTTGCATCGGTGGCTACGGGGAGCTGGCACTGGTCACCAACGCAAAGCTGGACGGTTGCGCCCGCAAGGGGAGCGCCGTCTGCGTCAACTACGGTTACCTTGTAGGTAACGGTAGAATCGGTGGTGGCATCAGAGCCCTCCGTGGTTTCGTCTGCGTCGGTATCCGTGGTATCGGATACGTCTGCGGTGGTCGTGGAATCAGCAGTCGTTGTAGTGTCCTGGGGATCATCCTTGGTGCAGGCACATACCATCAGCAGGATGCTGATCGCAATGCAAAGAACCACAATGATCTTCTGGAATGCGGATTTCCTCATGGTTAACCTCCATAAATATTTTTTGCTTGTAATTTTCAGGTACAAACAATTAAAACTATTATATCATTTTATTCTGAAAAAAGCAACATTTTTTTGATAAAAAGTCGAATGAAAATCAAAAATTTATGCGGCATTTTCCATCGGTTTTTGGATAATATGCCACTTGAGGGAGTCCATTACAAAAGGGAGGTGTCCGCTTGGACACCTCCCTTGGGGGATCAAACTTATTAAGCGTAGTAGCCGCAGTAGAGCAACCACGCGTATTCCTGATTATAAGCCGCCCCGAGCAGAGCCTTGGTAAAGATGTTCGTGTCGGAGTCGGGCTTCCACCAGCCGTTTTTGTCTCCGAAGGTTTGGATGGCTTCGGCCAGCTTCTTCGTCAGGGGGACTCGGATGGGCGGGTCAACGGCGGTGTCGGCGTTGTCGGGCATACCGTACTGGAGAAAGAGCTCGTTGTAGCTGCGTTTTTCTACGATCTTGCCGTTGATATCGTAAATGTACGTACCCATTCTCTGGTATCCACAAATGGTCTGAATACTGCTGACGAACCGCGAATCTGACGTAAGATCAATGAAAATGATCGGGCCCGTTTCCGAGCCGAGGTGGTAGTAGCCGTCTGCCTCGTTGTATACCGCCTTGACCGTCAGATCGGTCAGGTCAATGGTGGTATATGTGCCGCTGACGGACATGTTCAACTGCTCCTCGACCTTGGCGGCGTCCTCAAGATACGGCGTCCAGGGGGCATCTTCAATTCTTGTCCCGGGATCACCTGCATTCTTAATGTTGAGGATGCAGGACGTTGCCGCGGTGGACTTTACACCAATAACGAATTCGCCGCCGATATTGCTTGCGTAGACGTTCATGGAAATGCCGTTTTCGTATTTGGAGATATCAGAGGATCCCCCGGTGAGATCGGTGCCCTGGACGAAGAAGCTACCGCCGTGATAGCTGATCGCCAGATCGTAATCGCATTCGTAGGTAACGGTGTAGACCGCCGCCGTTTGGGGAGAGAAAATGAAGAAGGTGTAATCGTTGGGCGTCAACGTTACCATGCTGGAGCCTTCGCTGATGTAGTAAGCGGGGTAGTCAGCCGAAATGGGTGCTCCGACAAAAACGGACGTATCAGCCGAGAGGGCCTTAAAGAGGCGGATGGTTGCCGTTTTGCTTTTGGGGGTGAGCAAGCAGAGGGATTCGTCGTATACGTAGGTATCACTCAACTGGGAAAGATCCAGAACGATCTGATAGGTACCCGATTCAAGATCAATGGAAAGGAATTCACCCTTGTACGGATACATCTTGACCTGCTCGCCGTTCTTCATGATCTTTACGATGATATCGGTCATGGGGTTGCCCTGACCGTCAACGATCCAAATGCCGTAGGGCTCTCCGATACCGCAAGATGTGCAACTTCCCGAGCTGAAACTGTGTCCCGTGGGAGGGATGACCAGTTGGGATACCGTAACCGTTCCGCAAACAGAACATTTTTTACCCGAGGTGAGTCCCGATGCCGTGCAGGTGGCGGCGGTACCCAGAACGGGCACCTCGGTGTGATTCGTTTGGGCGATGACCGTCTGACTTACGAGGACTTTTCCGCAGACCGAGCATTTCTTGCCCTCGGTAAGACCCGTAGAGGTGCAGGATGCGCTTGTGCCGAGAAGCTTTTCCTCGGTATGAGGTACGACGGGAATGGCGGTCTGTTCCGTGAGCGTAATTCCGCATTCGGAGCATTTTGTGCCGTCGGTGAGTCCCTCCGCGGAACAGGAGGGAGCCTTGCCGGGTACAACCTCTTCCGCGTGGTCGGTTATGTCGATCGTAGCCGTTTCCATGATATGACCGCAATCGCAGATCAAGTTTTTGGTGCCTGTTTGCGTGCAGGTGGCGGGGGTTGCCGTGACCCATTCCTTTGCCTCGTGAACGTGGGCCTCGTCGGTGGCAGGGATGGCTTCAGTTTTCAGTACCTCACGGCATCTGGTACACTCGACGTGCTTGCTGCCCTCAACGCCGACCTCGGCGTTTTTGTCGATGATCCAATCACTCTCGCTGTGTCCGAGCTTGGCAAGCTCCTGCTGCTCGACAAGCACCGTCTGACATTCGGAGCATTTTTGCCCGTCGGAGAGACCGGATTCCGAGCAAGAGGGCTTCTTGCCGGGTACGGTTTCCGCGGTGTGATTCTTGGCGGGGATTTCTTCCTGCTCAACGAGAATTGTCTGGCAGGACGAGCATTTTTTGCCGCTTGTCAGGCCCGCTTCAAGGCAGGTGGCGGCCTTTCCTTCGATGATCTCCTCAGTGTGACGGAGCAGGGGAAGCGCCTCCTGCTCGGCCAGGACTGCTTTGCAGACCGAGCAGATCTTGCCGTCGGTAAGACCCGCCTCGGAGCAGGTTGCGAGCTTGCCCGCAACGATCTCCTCGGTGTGCGCTGTGCTCGGAATCACGGCGGTTTCAAGAGATGCCTTACAGGAAGCGCATTCCTTGTGCTTGGAGCCTTTCTCGGTGCAGGTGGCGGCTTTGTCAATGATCCACTCGGTTGCCTCGTGGGCGCAAGCGCCCGTCGAGGACTCGGTGCCGTCGGTGCCGCCGTCGGTTGCAGCGGGATCACTTGAATCCTTATCGCAAGACACCGTCACCAGCAACGCCAAAATCAGAATGCAGAGGAGAGAGAAGATCCGTGCGTGGCTTTTAAAATTTCTCACATTTGACCTCCCGGATGAGTCGTAAATTTGTGTTCGGATTGATTTTTGAAGATCAGGGAGCGATGCTCTTGTAGTAGTAGCACAGCTTGGTCCAGGAATTCTTGACGCCGCTGAGAGAGTATTTGTCCATCAGCGCCTGAAGGAGCGTGGCAAGCTCGGCGTCAACGGGGACGCAGCCCTCCAGCTCGGGGGCACCGTCCGAAGCGGCAATCATTTTTTCCGTATATGCCCGGATAGCGGCGGTGAGATCCTTGCCGGGGCCGTGATACGTGCCTGTCAAGACATCTTCAAGCTTGTAGATGTCTTCCCATTCAGCGTAGGCGTCACCCCAAAGCTCCTTGTAGTATGCGCGGCAGGCGTCAACATCGCCGCCAAGCTCCTTGAGCTTAGCCATGACGATCTGATCAGTTTCATTGTAGGAGAAATTGAAGCCGTCCATAGCGATCATGTCGAGAATGGAGTGGGAAAACAGTCCCGTGGAGTATTTGAAGTCGGCGTAAACGATGGAGCCGAGCGTTCCGTCAGCGCGAAGCTCGTGGTAGTATCCATCCTCACCGAGCTTGACGTCAATGCCGCCCGCAATGGTCTGATTAAGCTGACCCGTAGCGCTTTCCACGTAGGTAAAGTATCCGGGAGACGCCAGATGGAACTGCTCGCAGGTTTCTGCCAGATATTTTACCGTGAAGGTAAAGGAGCCTGCGGCGTAGATGTCATAGAAAGCAATGTCGATATAGTAGGTTTCGTTTGCCTTGAGGTAGATGAGCATGGATACGTTGGTCGTATCAACGGCGGTTCCGTCGTAGGGACGCTCAACGACCGATGCCGTGTGGATGATCTCATACTTGTCGTCAAAGATCCAGCCGTTTACCTCGTCCTTGCTCTGGGACTTGATGAGGTATGCGCCCGACTTTTGGGGAACGAACTTGTACTTCAGTCCGCGGGGCATAATAACGCGGCCGTCGTAGGTGACGGTGTTGAATTTTTCCTCGGTGTCGGTGGAGATAACGGTATCGAATGCGGCGAAGAATGCCACGCCCTTAACGGGGTCTTCAAGCTGCTTGCCGTCGGTGCCGTAGGCGTCGTAGTAGGAGCAGGCCTGTAGCCACTGGTTGGGGTTGCCTTTCTCAAAGCCCACGAGCTCGGCGGCTCGTTCCAGAAGTCCCTTAAGCTCCTCGGTCACGGGGCTGTACCCATACAGCGTACCGTTGATTGCGTAATTGCAGTAGGTTACGAGGCTTTCGTATACGTCACCCTTGGTGTCCTTGAGATTTCCGTTGTAGCCAAGATCGTTGAGGGAGGTTTCGTTGAGTTGCGTCTGGGACATGAGGTTGACAAGGAGCAGGGGACCGTTTTCGGTGCCAACGTGATAGTAACCGTCTGCCGCATTGTAAACAACGGTTACATAATTCTGGAATCCGAGGCCGTTAGCATTGGGTTTGGTGGCCGCCTGACGGGGAATATACGTTGCGTTATCTACGTCCTTTTCAGCAACCGTGCGAAGGTTTCTCAAATAGATTCGGTCTTCTCCCGTATCCGTGGAGCTGTCCTTTACGTATACAAATGTAACCTTGTAAGTTCCGTCCTCGACCGCCACATAGGGGTAGCAGGTTACCCATTCCTCACTGGTTCCTGAAATTTGGTAAAT
>CAJGEA010000139.1 GCA_904502015.1 uncultured Clostridia bacterium
CCTTAAACCAAAGAATATCTATACCCGATAAGGAATATTGCTGTTTTACCTGTAGGGGCGCCCCTGTGTGGGCGCCCATGGGAGGCCACATAGGGCCTCCCCTACAGCGGCTAAATAAACACCCCGACAAACCCCAATTTACAGATGCGAAAAAAGAAAAATTTGTCTGTCACATTCCAAAGCTCTTGCATTCCCTCGGGGGGTGTGTTATAATAAAAAGGTAGTATAAATTTTTGCCACGCCGATCGTCAAGGGGAGGTTTTTCATGGTCTTTTCCAGCCTGCTGTTCGTCTTCGCCTTTCTCGTTTTGTGCTACGGGGTGTATCTGCTCGCCCCCTCGCTCAAGGCGCGCAACACCGTGCTTTTGGTGTTCTCCCTCGTGTTCTACGCATGGGGAGGGCCGCCTCTCGTCCTGCTTTTGTGCCTCGAAACCTTCATTTGCTTCGTGGGAGCGCATATGATCGCCGCGCAGCTCCCCACGCCGTTTGACCCCGACCGCCCCGAGGATCGGAAAATGCAGAAGTTCTTTCTGTGGCTGACGGTGGGACTTTGCCTCGGCATCCTCGTGATCTATAAGTATGCGGGCTTCTTCTCCCGCACGATTGAGAGCATCTTCGGACTGGACAAGCTTCTGCCCGACGTGGCACTTCCCATCGGTATCTCCTTCTATACCTTCCAGCTTATCTCCTACGTGGTCGATGTGTATCGCGGCGAAACCCCGCCCCAGCGCAATTACGCCAAGCTCCTGCTCTACACCGCGCTGTTCCATCAATGCATCGCGGGGCCCATCGTGCGCTACGTGGACGTGGCCCGTGAGCTGAACGACCGCCGCATGAGCCTTGACGAGACGTGGCGGGGCATGGTGCGATTTACGGTGGGCCTTGCCAAGAAGGCAGTGCTGGCCAATACCTGTGCCATGATCGCGGACTCCCTCCTCGCCGCCGACAAGCTGGGTGCGGGGGCGGTGTCCTCGGCCTCGGCGCTGCTCGGCATGACGGCGTATATGCTGCAGATCTATCTGGATTTCTCGGCGTACTCCGATATGGCGATCGGCATGGGACTCATGGTGGGCTTCCACTTTAAGGAGAATTTCAATTACCCCTACGTCGCCGACTCGGTGACGGATTTCTGGCGGCGGTGGCATATCTCTCTGTCCTCGTTCTTCCGCGATTACGTTTACATACCCCTCGGCGGCAACCGTTGCTCCAAGGGGCGGCATATTTTTAACCTCATCGTTGTCTGGGCGCTCACGGGTTTCTGGCACGGCGCTTCCTGGAATTTCATTCTGTGGGGCCTGTATTTCGTGGTGTTCCTGATCCTCGAAAAGTATGTGTTCCGCTGGGCGCGCGAGAGTCACGGCTGGAAAAAGCAACTCCGCCGCGCCTACACGCTGGCTGTGGTGTGGTTCGGCTGGGTGCTGTTCCGCTTTGACGATATGGCGCTCCTCGGAGATGCGCTCTCCTGCCTGTTCGGCTTTGGAAACGGCTTTGTGGACATGACTGCCCGTACCACCCTGCTCAATTATATTTTCTTCCTGCCCGTAGCCATCCTTGCCTGCACGCCCATTGTGCCGTGGCTGGCAGGGAAGCTTAAGGCCGCAGCCACCTGTCGCGGCGGCGCGGGTGTACTCTCTCTCGGCGTGATGAATGCCGCCGCAGCGATTGCTCCCGTTCTGCTCTTGGGTTTGTCCGCCCTCGCCCTCGTGGGGGACAGCTACAATCCCTTCCTCTATTTCCGATTCTGATCAAGGAGGCACTGACACATGAATGATCTTGAATTGAAAACGACCGTCGAGCCCTCCTTGACCGAGGACAGAACGGCTGAAACTCAAACCGCGCCTCAAGAGCCCGCAACCCCCACTCCCTCTGTATCGGTGGGAGCCAAGGCACTCGGCATTCTTCTTCCTGTCGCGCTTCTGTGCGTGGGATTTGTTGTGGGGCTTTTGTGGTTCGCCCGCCCTGAGGTGTCCGAAACCGAAAAGCGCGAGCTGACCGATTTCCCGATCCTGACGTGGGACAGCTTTGTGTCGGGTGAGTTTACCGACGGTATTGGCCGTTGGTACGCCGATACCATCCCCGGGCGCGAGGGGCTGATCCGCGCCTACCACGCCGTCAGCTCGCTGTTTGGCATCCAGTCCGAGCAGTATCAGGGCGGTGTCGGCGAGGACGTGCCCGATGAAACTATGGGTGTGCCCGATGACGAGCCCCCGCCTCCGCCCGATGAAGGCGGCGAGGGCGGCGAGCAGGTGGGCGGTTACTATGTGTCGGGCGACACCGCTTATGAACTGTATTTCTTCAGCCAATCGGGGGCGTATGAGTACGCCCGCCTCATCAATCTGGCCGCCGAAAAGTTAGAGGGCAAGGCTACTGTGTACGACATGGTCATCCCGCTGTACTACACCTTTGCGCTGGGGAGTGACGTGCAAAAGAATCTCGGCGTCGCCGACGGCGGCGAGGTCATGCGCTACATCTACTCGGGTATGTCCGACGGCGTCAAGACCGTGGACGTTTACACCCCTCTGATGGAGCACCGTGACGAGTACATCTACTTCCGCACCGACCATCACTGGACGGCAACGGGCGCGTACTACGCCTACACCGCCTACTGCGAGAGGGTGGGTATTACCCCCGTGCCGTTGGAGAGCTACGAGAAGCTGGCCTTTGAGGGCTTCCTCGGCACGCTGTACGCGAAAACCAACAAGCAGGCGCTGGCCGACAACCCCGATACGGTATATGCCTACGTCCCCAAGGGCACGAACGCCATGATCACTCACCAAGCGGACGGCACGACGGTGGACTGGTACTCCATCGTCAACCGCAAGACCGACACGTGGTATCAGAACGCCGCGTCCAAGTACAACTGCTTCATCGCGGGCGATCATCCGCTCATTGAAATCCATAACGAGAACGTCGCCGACGACCGCAAGGGCACGAGCGTGGTGCTGGTCAAGGAGTCCTTCGGCAACGCCTTCGCCCCCTTCCTCGTGGACAGTTACGAGCATATCTACATCATCGACTACCGCTACTACGACGGTACGTTGACCGATTTCGTTTCCGACAAGCCCAACTGCGACGTGGCCTTCCTCAACAACGTGGTCGCTACCACCGCAGGCGCGCGACTCTCTGAAATGAAGCGATTTATTGGGTGATATTTGCAGGGGCTTTGCCCCTGCACCCCACCAAAACCTTTCTTGAAAGAAAGGTTTTGGATTCCAAAGAACTTAAAAAATAGATATTTTTCTCAAAGTTTTTGGGGTTCCAAGCCCCTTTTTACAAAAAGGGGCTTGGTGGGGGTTCAGGGGGCAACGCCCCCTGATAATCTACAAAGGAGGCTCAATATGCCCATCTACGAGCTGCACGCCCATACTGCCGAGTGCGACAAGGCCGCCCACGTGGGCGGTGCTGACATGGTGCGTATGTACCGTGACGCCGGATACGACGGTATGGTGATCACCGATCACTACTTTTCGTTGTTCTTCGAGTGGTTTGCCGACGAGCTGCGGGGCGCGGATCACCGCACCACCATTGAGCGGTGGCAGAAAGGCTACTACGCCGCCCGTAACGAGGGCGAGCGGCTCGGCTTTACGGTGCTGGCGGGCGCCGAGGTGCGCTTTGACGGCAGCATCAACGACTACCTCGTGTACGGCGTGGAGGCGGATTTCTTTTTGACCGCGCCTCGACTCAACGAGCTCGGCTCGGTGGAGGCTCTGACCGCCATTCTTCCGCCCGAGGCGCTGGTGGTGCAGGCGCACCCCTTCCGCAACGGCATGACGGTGCAGGATCCCGCGCCGCTCCACGGCATTGAGGTCTATAACGGCGGCACAGAGTCCATCCGCAACGAGCTGGCCGAGCGGCTGGCCGCCCACAGCGGCAAAATCATGACCTCGGGCTCGGATTTCCATTGTACCGATCATCTCGCGCGCGGTGGCATCGTCACCGACCAACCCATCCGCACTTCTGGCGAGCTTGCCTCCGTCCTGCGGAGCGGGGCGTATACCCTGCGGCGGGGGGAGTAATGCGAACAGAAGCAAGCATGCCCGAAAGGACAGTTTTGCGATATCACGGCATACCTCAAAAGAGGTGTGCCGTTTTTATTCGCTTCAATTGGTGTGACTAAGATATGCATATATTTGCTTGAAAAACTTGTAAAAAAACGGGAAAACACACGTTTTAAAATAAACATTTATAAAATTCAATAAAAGTATTTACAATTGACAAAATCTGTGATATAATACTTATGCCAAACAAATTTAATAGTAGAATTAGCGGTATCTTTTCCTTTTGGGATAGTTATACCCTTTTTTCGCCATAATCATTTTTAGAATTTGGTAAAAGCGCAAATTCCACTTAAATGGTTATGGTAGAGATACTCTAATTCTATTTAAATTTGTTTGGCGACAATCGGAGTTTGCGTTTTTCGGAGCGTTAACTGCGGTTGACGCTCTTTTTATTTTATATTTATCTTTTGGAGGAAAAGGAAATGAAGAAATTTTTGGCTGTAATCTCCCTGCTGTTGGCAATGTGCTTGTACTTCACCTCTTGTGGCGGATCGACGAAAAAAGAATCTGAATTTTTCGATCTTGTATCGGAAACGCAAGAGCTTTTGGACGAATACGCAGATGATATTTATTCGTGCTGGTATGATTACATATACGAGGATGAATATTTAAGTGTAGATAGCGCGATTTTGTCAGCAATGAACATGAACTCGGATAACATTGATATCATTGAATCGAACAATGAGCGAATTAAGGAATTATATAAAAAGGCCAAAGACGGCAAACTTGAATCCGAAGTCAAGGAAGTAATGCAGGCATACAATGACTACTATGCTTTTGTTATGGAGGTAAGCGGATCGTTTAATTCGTTCTCCGCCAGCAAGGAAACACTTAAAAAAGAACTATCAAGTGCGCTGAAAAATTTGGAATTTGAATTAGATTAAGATGTCATTTTGCAAACCGATGAAACAGTATTTCATCCGCTTTTGGTTTTGCTTCAAATCCGTGCTTTAAAAAAAGGGCAGAGAATTTTGTAACATTCTTTGCCCTTTATCTGTCGGTGGATAATATACTCAAAAAGTTGTACAATGCCCCTTCGGGCGCACTCTTTTTGTATAATTCCCAATCGTTGCGGTGATACTGTGGGTATAATAAATCCTATGTCAAAAAAGGAGAAACCCTATGTGTACCGCAATAACTCTCCCCACCGCCCGAGGTGCGCTGTTCGGCCGCACCCTGGACTTGGACGCGCATTTCGGTGAGCGCGTGGCGCTGACTCCGCGCCGCTTTGACTTCGATTTTCGCTTGACCGACGCCCCTCGCAAGGGGGCGCACCGTCCTCTGTTGGGCATGGCGGCGGTAGCGGACGGCTATCCCCTGTACGCCGATGCCATGAACGACGCGGGGCTGTGCATAGCGGGGCTTCGCTTTGCGGGGTACGCCCGCTATGACTCGCACACCGAGGACGGCAGAGCAGGGAGCATCTGCCTTGCCCCGTGGGAGCTGATTCCTTTCATATTAGCCTATCACAGAACGGTCGACGAGGCAGAGGCGGCG
>CAJGEA010000140.1 GCA_904502015.1 uncultured Clostridia bacterium
CCCCCACACAATGCCTCACCGATAAATCCAAATTTGAAAACCACTTTTCCCTCGGGTGAGATGGTTGGCGCGTGACAACCTGCCCCGAGCCAAAGCCCCACCGCAGGTGGCCGACAAATCCAAATTTGAAAAAGACCAATCCATCGGGGGATAACAATAGGTTCCCGATATTCATCCCCGATTCAAAGCCGCACCGCAGGTGCCCAAATTTGAAGCGGCGTGCGATTTATGTCCCGAATTTGGGCCCATTGCCCCGCCAAGCCCTTGACAACCGCGCGAAAAGGATTTATAATAATGGATATAATATTTCTACGGGGGGTTTTATGCTGCTGATTCAGATTCTTTGTGTGCTCAATCTCGTCGGGCTGATCGCCGTGGCCATCCTGCTGTTGCGGCGGCGGGGCGCTCCCTCCGCCGAGACGATCGCGCAGGACATCACGCACGACGTCACGCAGGCGATGAGCACCACCCTGCGCCGCGAGGTGACAGAGCCGCTGTCGCGCGCCGAGCGAGAGAGCCAAACCGCCCTGCGCGCCGAGCTGCAAAGTGAGCTGCGCGGCTCGCGCACCGAGACCACCACTACCGTGCAGGATAGCGTGCGCCGTCTGGGGCAGGATCTGCGCGAGAGCCAATCTCAGACCGCCGAGCTGCAAGCAAGAAGCATGGCGGCGCTGACCGAGGCGCAAGAGCGGCAGTTCGCCCTACAGGACAAGCGTATCGAGGCCATGGAAAAGGGGCTGAACGCCCTGCTCACCGAGCGTATGGACGGTCTCGGCACCACGATAGGCCAGCGACTCGCCGAGGTGGACAAGCAGTTCCGCGAATTCCGCGAAAGCAGCACCGCCGCGCAGGAAACCCTCCGCCGCACTATGGAGGAGCGCATGACCGCCATGCAAACCCGCAACGCCGAGCAGCTTGAGCAGATGCGCGTGACGGTGGACGAAAAGCTGCAAAAAACGCTGGACGAACGCATTTCCCAATCCTTCAAGGCAGTCAACGACCGTCTCGGCGACGTGTACCGCGGTCTTGGCGAGATGCAGAAGCTCGCGGGCGAGGTGGGCGACCTCAAAAAGGTCATGTCGGGTGTCAAGACCCGCGGCATTCTGGGCGAGATCCAGCTTGGCGCGCTGATGCAGGAGATGCTCGCGCCCGAGCAGTACGAGGAGAACATCGCCACCATTCCCGGCTCGGCCAACCGCGTGGAATTCGCCGTCCGTCTGCCCGGTGACGGCGACGAGCCCGTCTACCTTCCCATCGACGCCAAGTTCCCCGCCGACGCCTATACCCATCTGGTGGATGCCTACGAGGCCGCCGACCCCGACCGCATCAAGGAGGCCGCCACCGCGCTGGAAAACCGCATCAAAGCATGCGCCAAAGACATCCGTGACAAGTACGTCTCCCCCCCGCACACCACCAAGTTCGGCATTCTGTTCCTGCCCTTTGAGAGCCTCTACGCCGAGGCGGTGCGGCTGGGCCTTGCCGAAACCCTGCGCCGCGACTACGAGATCACCATTGCGGGCCCCACCACCCTCGCCGCCCTGCTGAGCAGCCTGCAAATGGGCTTCCGCACACTCGCCATCCAGAAGCGCTCCGACGAGGTCTGGAAGGTGCTGGGCGCGGTCAAAACCGAATTCGGCAAGTTCGGCACCGTGCTGGCCAAGGCGCAGGAGCGCATTGAGCAGACCAGCCACGAGCTGGACACCCTCGTGGGTGTGCGTACCCGTCAGATCAACCGTCGCCTCGGCTCGGTCTCCGAGCTGCCCTCGGCCGACGCCGCGCAGCTGCTCGACGTCCCCGAGGAAGAATAACCCCACCGATCCCCCGTGAACAACATACGTAACGAAAGGATACCGCTTATGCTTACCTGTAACGTCAAGCTCTCCCGCTCCCTGCGTGTTTTCGTTCTGACCCTTGCCATCATCCTCACTCTGGGCTCGGTCGCCTGCACGAGCGAGGGCGCGCCTGCCGATACCGACGCCGACACCGAAAGCGCCTCTGCGCCCACCGACACCGCGACCGAGGCCCCTACCGAGGCCGAAACCGATCCCCTTGTCATCACCTACGCCGTCACAGCGGTAGATGAGAACGGCGCGCCCCTGGGCGGTGTGACCGTGGAGCTGTACCAAAACGGCACCTGCCTTGCCACCGAGATCACCGACGAGAACGGTACCGCCTCCTTCACCCGCGCGCCGTCCGACGATTACGAGATCCGCGTATCCAAGGAGGGCTACACCGCCGAGGATCAGTACGTCTTTGCCGCAGGCTCTGTCGCCCTGACCGCGGCGTTGCAGAAGATCCTGCCCCCCGCCGCCACCCAATTCACAGTATCCAACGTATTCAGCAACGACATGGTTCTGCAGAGGAACGAGCACGTCCGCATCTGGGGCTGGGCTGACGAATCCCAGAACGGCCTGCGCGTGTCCGCCGAGTTCCTCGGCACCGTGGCGCACACCGTCATTGAGAACGGCGAATGGCTCCTCACCTTCGAGAAGGAGTGGGAAGCCAACGCGAATATGGGCAACACCCTGACCGTATACGGCGAGGGCGTGTCCTACGCCTTTGAGAACGTGCTGGTCGGCGACGTGTATATGGCCATCGGCCAATCCAACATTGAGTACAACATGGCCACCCACCTCGCCAACACCGCCAAGAAATACCATGGTGACCTGAACGAAAACGCCCTCATCCGCCTGCATTTCAACAGCCAGACCCAGACCGAGGGCTACCCCGCGTGGGGTACCACCGAGGTGTGCCGCGAGATCGTGAGCGACAGCCGTTGGGAGCTGCCCACCGAGGAAAATTACCTTCGTTTCTCGGCGCTGGGCTACTATTTCGCCTACAATCTGCTTATTGCCAACGAGAACACCGTGCCGATCGGCATCATTGAGGTGGAGGCCGCGGGCAAGCACCTCGCCTGCTTCCTCTCCAACGAGGTAGCCGACGCGGTCAACGCCAACCCCGACCTGCCCAACGCCGACACCTTCAACCAGAAGAAGGGCATCTATCAGGCTGACGGCGTCAACGGCACCGAGGCATCGCGCTTCATGTATAACCAGTTCATCTATCCCTTCGAGAAGTACGCCATTGCGGGCATGATCTGGTATCAGGGCGAGAGCGACCTCCACGACGCTAACACCCGCAGCTACGCGAGCAAGTTCATCCCCCTCATGGAGCAGATGCGCTCCACCCACAACGTGCTGAACAAGGAATACCCCATCTACATCATGGAGTTCCCCACCTGCTACGAGGCCAACTGGAAGTTCGGCGAGGTACGCGCGGTTCTGGGTCAGGTAGCCACCCAGCTTCTGCCCAACTGCTACGTATCAGCCTCCAGCGATCTGCTCAGCGCCAGAGGACGTGACGTTCTTCACCCCGAGATCAAGTGGCAGCAGGCCAAGCGCGTGGCCGCCATCGCCGCCGCCGTGCAGTACGGTCAGGGCAATATGGACGAGGCTATGGGCCCCGTTCTGGTGTCCATGACGCTGTCCGAGGACAAGAAAACGGCCGTGCTGACCTTTGAGCATGTGGGCGAGGGACTCAAGACCATCGACGGCGCAACCGAGGTCAAGGGCTTTACCCTCTACAAGAGCGGCTACGTCCCGGCAAATCTGCCCTTGAAGGCCACCATTACCGCCCCCAACCAGATCACGGTGACGTCCACCCGCGCCATCACGGGCATCGGCTACAACACCGCCGTCACGAATTTCTTTGGCAAGAAGCGGGATCTGAATCTGTGCAACAGCTTCGATGTACCCGCCCTCGCGACCTACATATACCCCGAGAATTGATACCATCCCCCCTCAGCGGGCCCTCACGGGCCCGCTGAACGCTTTTCGGAGCGCACCAACGCACAAAAATCCCCATCTCCCCTTGACAAATTTTGCTTTATACGCTATAATGATGTATTATGATATCCCACATCAGAAAGGTTGTGTCAAATTATGGCAAAAGATAAACTCGTAGAACAGATCACGTCCATGGACGAGGACTTCACTCAGTGGTACACCGACGTCGTCAAGAAGGCCGAGCTTGTGGATTACTCGGGCATCAAGGGCTGTATGATCATCCGCCCCTACGGCTACGCCATCTGGGAGAACATCCAGAAGGATCTCGACGCCCGCTTCAAAAAGCTGGGCCATGAGAACGTCTACATGCCCATGTTCATCCCCGAGGGCCTGCTCCAGAAGGAGAAGGACCACGTCGAGGGCTTTGCGCCCGAGTGCGCCATCGTCACCATCGGCGGTCAGAACACCCTCGCCGAGCGCCTGATCGTGCGCCCCACCTCCGAGACCCTGTTCTGCGCTCACTATAAGGACATCATTCACTCCTACCGCGATCTGCCCAAGCTCTACAACCAGTGGTGCAACGTCGTGCGCTGGGAAAAGACCACCCGCCCCTTCCTGCGTACCTCGGAGTTCCTCTGGCAGGAGGGTCACACCATGCACGAGACCGAGGCCGAAGCACGCGAGGAGACCATTCAGATGCTCCGCGTATACGAGGACTTCTACCGCGACTCCCTCGCCATCCCCGCCATCACGGGTCAGAAGACCGAGAAGGAGAAGTTTGCAGGCGCCGTGGAGACCTACACCATCGAGCCCATGATGCACAACGGCGTTGCCCTTCAGGGCGGCACCTCCCACTACTTCGGCACCGGCTTTGCCGAGGCGTTTGACATCACCTTCACGGGCCGTGACAACACCGTCAATTACCCCCACCAGACCTCGTGGGGCGTGTCCACCCGTATGATCGGTGCCATCATCATGTGCCACGGCGACGACAGTGGTCTGATCCTGCCTCCCCGAATCGCTCCCATTCAGGTGGTCATCATCCCCGCCGCCCAGCATAAGGAGGGCGTGCTGGATGCCGCCAATGCACTCAAGGACAAGCTGGCAGACGCCGGCATCCGTGTCAAGCTGGACGACTCCGACAACTCGGCAGGCTGGAAGTTCAGCCAGTACGAGATGAAGGGCGTGCCCGTCCGTCTGGAGATCGGCCCGCGCGACATTGCCAATAACTCCTGCGTGCTGGTCAGCCGCGTGACCCGCGAGAAGAAGTTCGTATCCCTCGACAACGTCGCCGCCGAGGTGCAGGCAATGCTGGATCAGGTTCATGGCGAGCTTTTGGAGCGTGCCCGCAAAAATCTCGAGGAAAAGACCTACGTGGCTCACGACCACGACGAGTTCCTGGAGATCGCCGCGAGCAAGCCCGGCTACATCAAGGCCATGTGGTGCGGTGAGACCGCCTGCGAGGAACAGCTCAAGGACGAGACCGGCGGCGTGAAGTCCCGTTGCATTCCCTTCGGTGACGATAGCCGTCCCTCCGAGGTGTGCGCTTGCTGTGGCAAGCCCGCCAAGTCCCTCGTCGTTTGGGGCAGACAGTACTAATAAAACGAAAAGGTTGCCTCGCCTTGGCGAGGCAACCTTTTTACTTTGTTTCCATCGACCTTCAAATTTGGACCGCCTGCGGCGGGGCTTTCGATCGGGGATGGGACTCTTAAAGCCAACCATCTCACCCGATGGAAAG
>CAJGEA010000141.1 GCA_904502015.1 uncultured Clostridia bacterium
GTACGTCGGGGGCGGCACCCCCACCCTCCTGCCCGCGGACTGCGCGCGGACGCTGATGGAGGCGGTACACGAAAGCTTTTCCGTCCTGCCCGACGCCGAGATCACGGTGGAGGGCAACCCCGCCGCGGCGGATGCCGATGCCCTCGCCGCCTGGCGCGCGGGCGGCGTCAACCGCCTGAGTCTGGGCGCGCAGAGCGCACAGCCCGACGAGCTCAGGGCGCTGGGACGCCTGCACCGTTGGGCAGACGTGGAGCGCACGGTGGCGGATGCCCGCGCCGTGGGGATCCACAACGTCAATCTGGATTTCATGCTGGGTATACCCCACCAGACCGAGGATAGCCTGGCCGACACCCTTGACCGCGCGATCGCCCTCGATCCGCAGCACCTTTCGGCATACACCCTGATGCTGGAGGAGGGAACTCCCTTTGCCCGTCGCGGCCGCGTGGGGCTGGGTCTGCCCGATGACGAGGACGTGGCCGATGAGCGCGCCGTGGCTCTGTGGGAGCAGGCGGCCGAACGGCTGACGGCGGCGGGCTACGAACATTACGAGATCTCGAATTTTGCCCGTGAGGGCTACCGCTCGCGGCATAATCTGCACACGTGGCAGTCCCACGATTATCTGGGGCTGGGCGTGGCGGCACATTCCTGCCTGGGCGGTGTGCGGTTCGGCAACAGCCGCGACATTGATGCATTCCTGCGCGGCGAGGATATCACTGAATTTCGGGAGATCTCTACGCCCGCCGAGCGGGAAGGGGAGTACGTCATGCTCGCCCTGCGCCTCGCCGACGGCATTGACGAACGAGAATTTCACACCCGCTTCGGCTACGGGTTCTATGAAACCCGCGCCGCCGCCCTCCGCCTCTTCATGGACGCGGGCTTCGTCACCCGATGCGGCGACCGCACCCGCCTCACCCCCCGCGGCTGGACGGTGAGTACTGCGATTCTCACGGAGTTGATGTAGGGGAGTGCGTTTGCGGGGTTTTGCCCAGCGGCCCCAAAATAACGCTTGGAAGCTCTCCACGCGCCGCCCTGCCGAGTTGCTTGGTGAAAAATTATCCTATACAAAAAAACACCCCGACAGTCGGGGTGTTTCGTTTTGTAGGATAAATCGGAAGGCCAATAATCATTTGTACGTCAAATTGGTATTTATCTGTGCCTGCGGCACGGCTCTGAATCGGGGTAGGTTAGCATTTGCCCCACCATTTCACCCGATGGGATTCCCTGCGGGCGGTTGTCAAATTGGGGTTTGTCGGGGTGTTTATTTAGCCGCTGTAGGGGAGGCCCTATGTGGCCTCCCATGGGCGCCCACACAGGGGCGCCCCTACAGGTAAAACAGCAATATTCCTTATCGGGTATAGATATTCTTTGGATTAAGGGTGTAGGGGCGTTCTTTGAACGCCCGCGGGCGCACACAGTGCGCCCCTACCATGGGTTGTTATAAACCGTTCGATAAATCCAAATTTGAAAAACAGCTCAACGCGCAAGCGTTTGTTATTTCATTTTTGGGATACGGCGGTTGATCTCGTCGCAAAGAGTTGACGCGTCCATGTCGTTCTTGACGGGCAGACGCAGGCACTCTCCGCTCTCGTCACAGATGACAAGCTCATACCAACGCACGGTGGTCGCCTTTCCCGTATTGGTGAGAGCCGCTGAGGTGGCATGTTCCTCTATGGATGCCGAACAGATGGTAGCATATGGGAGCTCCCAATATCCATTTGTCATTCCGTCGCCTGTTTCGGGATGAAGATTTGTGAGTGAAAGGGTACGAGATGCCACGAGCAGGCCATCCTTCGTAAAGAAAACATGGCTTCTCGTGAGTACGTCCGACACCACCGCGCCGTTTTTGCTCCGCTTGAAATGCCGGGCCGTTTCCCCGAAGGCGTATGCCTCGCAGATCACGTCGGCGGGTTGCTTCAGTACAACGCGGTTGAAATACGGAGCATCCGTAACCACGCTGTCGTAGCCCTCCATTGCGCGGTTGCTCAACTCCAGCATGTCGTTGTCACTGATATGCCTTGACCCGCCTACAAAGAAGAACACAAGCCCAAGAGGTGCTATCACGCAAGCAATGTAATAGGATATCATGGTCCACCCAAAATAGATCAATATCACGGCCGCGATCATAAACACACCGCCCAGCGGGCGCAAAATATCCTTTTGCCGATAGTAAAGGCTTCCGTCTTTGACGCTTTTTTTGCTCATAAGATCCATCGTCCTTTCGTTTATTTTTTTCAGTATAGCATACACAAAGGCAAAAGTCAAGCAACCGTTTGTTGAAAGAATTTCGCCGACTTTTCTACCATTAGTTGAATGATTAGAAATTTATCGAAACACTATTGACAAGAAGTGATTAGATGTGTATAATATCAGTGTGATCACAGAACACATTAACCCTTCAAAGGAGGAAATAAAATGAATTATCTGGACATCGATCGGGCTATGGTCGATCTGACAAGAGATATGTGTGCAGGGTGCAAGTCACGGCTGGATGCCGTCCCGAAGGAAAACGGGACGGAGCGAAAGGCGCTTCAGCTTGAATACGGCATGTATACCTTTTGCGGTAATGCAGGACTGTTGTTCAACACGACGGGCGAGCGAAAGATCATGCATATCCGACGCCACGTTTTGGAAAACGATATGCTCAAACGGTTTCCTAAGTTGAATCTTGCTTATCAAGCCTTGGACGAGGAAGAAAAGCTGTGTTTCGTCGCGGCCCTGCAAGCGGAAATATTCATTCGCGACCAATGGTTAAAGGAACAGTACGCCGAGCTTGCCGCCGCAGAGGCGTCCGGCGACACGGGCAAGATCTTTGAATTCAAGATCAAGATCGGCGCGGTTGAAAGTCTGTTTGCGATATGGGAGGCATGGCGACGGAAAAACGGCGTGTATCCCTATATGTTTGAGGAGGTAGAATCATGAGCAAACATTCCGTTTATGTAGAGAACGGCAAGGTCGTAGGCGATTCGTTATTTTTTTTGTTGGCAAATGAGCTCTTGGACAAGGAATGTCGGCGGCTTTGCGACTTCACCGATGCCCTTGACAAAGAGCCAGCAAAGAAAAAGGACAGCATGGCAGAGTATAAGTGCGCCAAGTATCGCTACGCCGCGGTATCGCTGATCCACAACACGGTCTATCAGCACAACCGTTGCAGAAAGCAACAAAACATGGAGAGCTTTCATTATCTGTTTCTGCCCTTTGACGAGATATTTAAGTCGCATCCCGAAGCTATGGCTTTGTACGATGCCGCCCCCGCAAACGAGAAGCCGGACTTCAGCTTATATTACGCCATGCTGGGCTTTGCGGATCAAGAGCTTGCGGGGCTTGAAGCAAAGCTCCCCAACGCCACGGATTGGGAGCGGGTCGAGCTCGAAGAACGCATGGCAGGATTGACATTTGCCAAGGTGTGTCTTGACGAGGCGTGGGGAAAGCGAAAGGACGTGACGCTATGAAAGAAAAGCTTGCGCTACTAAAGCTGCTTGCCGATGAAACGCGGTTGGAGATTCTCAACATCCTTTTGCGCGAGGACTCCTACGTGGAGAAGATCGCCTGTGAGCTTTCCCTTACCCCCGCGACCATCTGCTACCACCTCAAGAAAATGGAGGCGGCCGGCGTGGTGCGGTGCGCCCGCTCGCAGTTCTATATCATCTATTCGCTCAATCGGGAGATATTCGACCGCCCGCTCTACGAGCTGATCAAAAAGGATGGGGAAACCGTTTCCGCCGAGGAAAAATACAGAAAAGAGGTCGTCTCGCATTTCTTCAAATACGGAAGATTGATACAGCTTCCCACCCAGAGAAAAAAGCGGGAGATCGTCCTCGGTGAGATTGCAAAGCAATTTGAAGCGGGGCGGACGTATGATGAAAAAGAGGTTAACGAGATCATCCATCGGTTTCACGAGGATCATTGCACCGTCCGCCGCGAGATGATCGCCTGCGGCCTCATGGCGCGCGAGATGGAGACCTATTGGTTACTGTAATATGAAACGAACCATTGTTTCGGAAAAGATCCGAGAATACCGCCGCGAGCACCGTCTGACGCAGGAGGAGCTTGGGAGGATACTGGGCGTGTCGGCGCAGGCGATCTCCAAGTGGGAGCGAGAGGAGTGCTATCCCGACATCACCTTTCTGCCCGAGTTGGCCGCACTCCTGCTCTGCCGCGTGGATGATTTTTTTGTGTGAATAAGAATAAGAAAAAGCACGCGCGAGCGTGCTTTTTCTTATGAGATGGGTTCGGGGCAACGCCCCGACAAAATCAATCAATATCCTCGTAGATCGCCGCGGGACGCTGGAGCAGGGCTTCGGGGTGCTCCACGAGGCGGCGGATCATCTTGAACGCCGAGGCGAAGTAGAAGCCGTCGCAGATGCGCTCGTCGGTGACCACCTTGAAGTCAATGAGGCGGCGCTGCTCCACTGAGCCGTCGCGCTTGGGACGGTAAACGGTGCGCTTGATGCCGTAGGAGAAGAAGATGGGCAGGTTGCCGAAATTGTAGATGTGGTGGTAGATAGGCTTAATGCCCAGCGAACCCATGCTGGTGATGATCATACTGCCGTGGAAGGGGGAGAGGTCGGTGAGAAACTTGGGCAACCAGCCGTGGTAGTCCATCCAGTTGAGCAGGCGAACCACGCCGCGCAGAATGGGACGGGGCAGGGAAGCCAGCGCGCCGGCGGTCTTGTCAAAGCTGCTGTCCAGCTCGGCGTTCTTCTTTTGCTCGGCGACCTTTTGGTTGAATTTCTCGTAGATGTCGATCAGGGTGTCGTCGGGCTCGAAGTAGACCGAAATGCAGGTGTCGGGGGAGGACTCGGTCATGTCCTTTTTGATGGTCATGTTGACCTCTATGTTGTTGCGGGCGTAGATGCGCTGACCCGAGATGAAGCGGTTGATGGCGGGCTTCTGGGAGACAGTACGCACGTAGGCGGCGAGGATGATGTGCAGGAAGCTGAAGTCCTTGTAGCCGTCGGCGATCATCTTCTTGCAGAAAACGTCGGTCTCGGTGACGTCAAACTCGTCGGTAAAGTAGTTCTGCGCGTCGGCGCGGGTGGGCATGATGAAGGGCATAAACTTGTTCATGGGGTAGACGGTGCGCAGACGGCGCCCCTCCTTGCGGTCGCCGAAACGGCGCTTGCGGGGCGCGGGACGAGGCAGGCGGGGCTGGGCGTTGGATGCGGGAGCAGTGGCGTCTGCGATATTGGTGGCAGCGGATGCCTCGATGGTCTGGTTGTTCATGGGGTCCTCCCTGTCGTAAAATTCCCCTCCATTATACCGCACTTTTCGCGCAAAATCAAGGGATAGCCGCAGAAATATTCATAAAGTTTACAATATGACGTGAGTAAGAACGAAACTGGGGGAAACTTCTTGCAAGCCTCCTCGCGCCGCCAGCGGCGCTCGGTGCAAATTTGCCTGCGGCAA
>CAJGEA010000142.1 GCA_904502015.1 uncultured Clostridia bacterium
CGTGTATAAGGCTACGGGCGGCTACGAGGCACACGAAATTCCCGTGACTGTGGTTCAACCGACCGAAACCGACACCGAGGATGAAACCGCAAGCAGCGGCGTTGACCCATCCGAGATGTGGGAGGTGTTTTTCACGGGCACCAGCAGTGTCTATACTGTTCGGGAAGGGGAGACCTTCGACGGATTCGGAGTGGCGTTCCAGTGTACATGGTGCCGAGGTGTGTTCAACCACCCCACCAACTGCCCCCATTACGGCGAGCATTTTCGCTATGAGGACTACTCCTTTGACCTCGCAGCATCCAACGAGGGCGTGGTGGAGCTTTTGTCTATCAATAAGTACGCCATCATGAACGCTTGTCAGCGGGGCGGCATTACCGTTGTGGGACTTCGTGAGGGTAGCACTACCCTCGCATTGACCATGACACATATCCCTTCGGGCAAATCCATGACGGTGGAGGCTACCGTGAACGTCATAGTGGATGACTCGCCGATCATGCCCGACGATCACTCCGACGATGCGTGGCCGGGTGTTGTGTATCCCGCCTTTGCGCTATACAGCGGGCCCATTACGGCGGGGAAGACAGTCCAGGTTACCTTTTCGGTGTATGACGGTGAGATAGCCTACAACCGACAGGACTACATTTTTGAGGTAACAGCGTACGATCCCACGGTTATCGAGATCGTTTCGGATGGCTACAAAAGTTATGTGAAGGACGAAATAGTGTACCATGTGGCCGTCAAGGGCTTGAAGGCAGGTGAAACCTGGGTTCAGATGAAGATGATCCATAAGGCGACGGGTGCCGCAAGCTATACCTACGTGGCCCTTTCGGTCAAGGATTAGATCACACATAAATTGGGGGGCAAGGCTGAGGCCTTGCCCCTTCTGCTATTGCAAAAATACGAGGTCTGTGGTACAATAAAACAGTAAGCAGGAGAATAAAAAAACTTCTTTTTTAAAAATACTGTAAGATTTCCCGAAAAAAGGTCACTACACAGGTGAGGCACCCGAAAGAGCCTCAAAAGGAGGACCGAAATGTTAGACAATCAGATCATTGACCTATACTTTGCTCGGGACGAGCGCGCCATCGCCGAGACCGACAAGAAGCACGGCGCGGTGTGCATGAGCCTGTCGCTCAACATCCTGAACAGCCGCCCCGATGCCGAGGAATGCCTGAACGATACCTATTTGACCGCGTGGAACCGCATCCCACCCGAGCGCCCTGCCTATTTCCGCGCGTTTCTGTGCCGCATCATCCGCAATTTGTCGCTGGAGCGCTTCCGTTTTCTGCATCGGCAAAAGCGCAACCGCGACCTTGAGGTGTCGTTCAGCGAACTGGAAAATTGCGTCTCCGCGCCCGAGGATCGGGCAGGGGAGCTTGCAAAGTATATCTCGGATTTTCTTGATACGCAAGAGAAAACCGATCGGCTTTTGTTTATGGGACGGTACTTCCACGCCTGCTCGGTCAAGGTGCTGGCGCAAAAGAGCGGCCTGAAAGAGAACTCCGTGTCGGTGAGATTGCACCGCACCCGCGAGCGATTGCGCGCCTACCTTGAGGAAAGGGGGTATAGCGTATGAAGGGCATGACCGTATTCGCTTGTATGAGCGATATCCGAGAAAACCTGATTGAGGAATCGCTTGAGCTGTTTGAGGGCAAGGCGGCAGCGCCCTCGCCCAAGCCCCAAAGCGCCTTTTCCCGTGTGACCAATAGCGGCTGGTTCGTCGCCGCCGTGTGTACCCTCGTGGCGATATTCGTCATGGGCGGCATCATCTGGGCGGGCTTCAATCCGCCGAGCGGTAGACCCGACGATCCCGTAACCGACACGCCGAGCGAAAACGCGGAAACGACTCTTGAACCCGTGGTTACCACCACCGGGTCCGAAGAAACGACCGCAGAACCCGATGAAACGACTTCCGATACCTCTATGTCTTCGGGCAAATGGGACACCTACCGTGACCCTGAGTACGAGGGCCTGACCGAGAATTTCCATCCTGCGGCGGGATATACCTACACGGCGGACGGCTTTACCATCGTTCCCGCCGATTACACCGACATTCAGCCTTATCTGGCTATCCAGTCCAAGGAGAAGGTCAACCTCAAGGACGGCGTGTACCTTGAGTACCGCGTCGATGATTTTTCCTACGAGGCTGCCAATCACTGGATCGCCTTCACTCTGTGGGATACCGTGAATGCAAGACCAGGCAACACCACCCATGGCAAAGGCTGGTTGGGACTGATCCGTACCCCCGGTGAGGGTGGCACGGGTATGTGCCAGAGCTTCGCTGAGGCGATGATCAGCCAGTTCGGTCAAACCGACGTCTCACCCTTGGTTGATGAGGACGGCAGAGAAATCTATACGCTCGAGATCGAGTGGAAGGACGGTGTGTACGACATCCGCGTATGCGGTGTTACCGTCGGTGCTTCCGCTACCGACGTGACCGGCTATCTGGAGACGCTGGATCCTGACGGTGAGTTCTACGTAGGCATCCATATGTATGCCGCGATCCAGAGCGGTACGGCTGCGGGTACCATCACCAAGTTCGGCACGTCCGCCGCGGATGCGACTGTTCCCGTCGGTTCCGATTCCAAGGAGCCCGAGGAGAACCTGAACCGTGTTGCTGACTTTGAGGATTGCCCTGCCCCCGAGCCCGGTCAGCCTGCGTTGCTTTGGAATGCTGCCAAGACCAGCATGGTCGATGACCCCGTCGGCACCAATCTGGAGATCACGGCAAAAAGTGATCTGTCCTACCACTTCAAGATGAAGGGCGAGCTGGGCTACATGAGGTGGGACATCAAAAATTCCCTGTCGTATCGGGCAGAGGAGTATCCCGTTCTGGCCATTCTGTTCCGTAACTTCCGTCACGACGGCGGTAGCTTGTACTGGTACGCCGGCGACATCGTGAACGCGGATAGCGATCATATGCTGAAGTGGTCGTCCTACGCTGACGGCGTGAGCGGTCAGTATTCCGCAGTTTACGGAGAGAAAGGGGAATATACCCTCGTGATGATCGACCTGAACGGAGCGAATGATTGGAAAGGACGAATCAACGGCTTGCGTCTGGATTTTTCAAGCGAATACTGGCAGGAGCGGGACGGCGAGTGGGACATCTGCTACATGGGTATGTTCGACACCGTCGACAATGCGAGGGCGTATGCCACCGACTACACCGACAAGGCGGAGACCACCGACCCCGAGGAGACCACCGAGCCTGAAAATCCGACCGAAAATGAAGGGCACTTGTTTGAAAGCTTCAACCATGTGGATCGGTTCTCCGCGGAACACGCCGATTATATCAAGTACACCCAGTGTAAGCCCGTTTTAAACGCTGACGGCACCATCACCTTTATCGGCACATGGGATATTGACGCCTATGTTGAGCCTACGTTCACCATTGACTACTACCACCTGATGCAGAACTTCAACGGCACCGGGGAGACGTTCAACAAGAACAAGCTGGCCAATGCTCGCGGTGACGGCAATATCATCGCTTTCAAGGTGAAGAGCTGTCCCATCATGGTCGCGGACGATAGTGTAAGGCTCCACCTGACCGCAGGATTGGGCGAAACTCTGTTGGACTATTATGTGTTTCCCGTCAATACCATCAAGGGCGATGGCTCCGTGGAGTATATCTATTTTGATTTGTCGGACGAAGTAGGCTACGAGAATCTGTTCATCAACACGATGGAGCTCAACTGGGCGTACACCATCGGCAATGAGAAAAACCTCGGAAGCACCTGTACGCTGATCTCCATTGATATGTATGCCACCATGAAGGAGGCACTTATCGCTGCCGCCGAGTCCGAGGTGACCGAATCCGAGACTGAAACCAAGACCGAACCCGAGACCGAAACCGAGCCCGACGGTTCGCCCGAGAAACCCTCCGAAGGGTTGCAGATCGTGTCCGGGGGAAACAACGCAATCGTGACGGGTATTGGAACGTGCAAGGATAAGAAGATCGTGATCCCGTCCGTGTCGCCCGACGGAAAGCCCGTTACGGGTATTGACTTTGCCGCATTTCAAGGTAATACCTCGATCACGGGGGTGGTCATTCCCGATACCGTGACGATGATACACGGATTTACGTTTCAGGGGTGTTCCTCGCTTACAAGCGTGACGATTCCCGACAGCGTGGTTGAAATAGAGCAGTGTGCGTTTGCAGGATGTGCCGCGCTGACGCACGTAACCATCCCGAACAATGTGAAAATAATTTATTCCGAAGTGTTTTCGGGATGCACCATGCTGGAGAGCGTTTCGGTTCCGAACAGTGTGATGCTTATGGGCGATAACGTGTTCCAAGGATGCTCCTCCCTTGCGTATCATACCGAAAACGGCGTGAAATACTTGGGCAACCGAGAAAATCCGTATGTGGTTCTGTGCGAGGTGCCGCGTAATGTTCAGACTTTCTCCATCCCCGACTCCACGAGGATCATCCTTTCCGACGCGTTTCGGGAGTGCTTTGCTCTTGAGGATATCCGAATCCCCGACTCGGTTATGAACATCGGTGCTTCGGCGTTCCAAGGATGCATTTCCTTGACAAGCGTTCACATCGAGGGAAGCTTGACGCGCATCGATGAGGCGGCGTTTGAGGATTGTTCCGCTTTGGTGAGTGTGCGCATCGAAGGGGACGTGGTGGAATTCATGGAGGGGACATTCCGAAACTGCTCTGCTATGACGGAATTCTACATGGCAGGCAGTGCGAGCATCGTGTACGCCGGGGTGTTTTCAAACTGCTCCTCTATGGTGAACTTCTATATGGGACAGTTAGAGTGTCTTGGCAACGGAGCGTTTAGCGGCTGCACCTCCTTGACGAGCCTTACGCTTCCCGACGGTCTTACCACCATTGACAGCGGAGTATTTCGCTCTTGCGACTCTTTGACCACCATCACGCTTCCCGATACCTTGATGTGGGTTGACGGAAATTCGTTCAAATACTGCAAAAATCTCGCTACTGTATATTACAAGGGCACGGCCCGGCAGTGGGAGCAGATCGAGGTGTTAGGGTCACAGAACAACGACTGCCTGCCCGAAACGGTTAAGCGCTACGATTATTCTGAAACCCAACCCACCGAGCCGGGCAACTACTGGCACTACGTAGACGGTGTTGCTACGCCGTGGTAAGTTGTCTTGACCGTTATTTGACGTATGCCCCCGCAAAATCTTTTGCGGGGGCATCTTTTTTGCAAATATGTCTTGCAAAAAGGGAAGAACTGTGCTATAATAATACGGATAATGACTAACAACCGAGCATATCGGTCTACCGATGGCATCGGTGTAATTGAACTGAAAGGACAAAGTTCTATGA
>CAJGEA010000143.1 GCA_904502015.1 uncultured Clostridia bacterium
AAGGAACAGATCCAGCAGCTTCGGCGTATTCCCTGCCGCCATATCGACGAGGGGCGTCGCGCTTGACACGGTATCCACGATGTTGGGGAACGCGGGGGCAGCCAAGCTGCTGAACGCCACCAGCATAAACACGCGCGCCGTCATGGCGGGGTTAACGAGGTTGCACCCGATGCCGCCGAACAGGCACTTGACCACCACGATGGCGAACAGGCACCCAACCACGCATTGCCAGAGCGGCACGGTGGCGGGGAGATTGAGGGCGAGGAGCAGGCCCGTGAGGGCGGCGCTGAGGTCGCCCACGGTCTGATCCTTTTTGGCAATCAGATTGAACAGCGCCTCAAACAAGACACAGCTTGCCACGCACACGGCGACGACCAGCAGGGCGCGCAGGCCCATGATGACCACGCCTGCCACCGCGGTGGGAAGCAGGGCGATGATGACGTCCCGCATGATGCCCGCCGTGGAGCGGCCGCTGTGGATATGGGGAGAAACCGACACGCGCAAAAGCTTATTCATGCTTTTTCTCCTCCTTGGTTTTTTCTTCCTGCAACAGAATCTTTGCAAGCTTGTTGGTCTGCACGAGCGGACGGTTGGCTGGGCAGACAAAGCTACAGCAACCGCACTCCATGCAGGTACGAACCGACAGCTCCTCCAGCCGCACCGCATCCTTCTTTCGGTACGCCTGCGCAATGGCGGCAGGGGTCAGACCGAAGGGGCAAGCATTGGCGCAGGCACCGCAACGGATGCAAGCCGTGGTCTTGGGAAGTCTCGTTTCCTTTGCGGTCAGCGCCAGCACGGCGTTGGTATTCTTCAGAATCGGGGCAGTCATATCGGGCACGGTCACTCCCATCATGGGGCCACCGTACAGCACCTTGTCGGGATCCTCGGTCAGGCCTCCGCAAAATGCCAGCACGTCCGCCATAGACGTGCCGATAGGCACGATGACGTTTTGGGGCTCGGCAACCGCGCCTCCGTCCACCGTAATGCACTTCTCAACCAGCGGCATACCCGTTTGGAGATAACCTCCGATCACGGCAAGGGTGGTGCAGTTGCACACGATGCACCCCACGTCAACGGGCAACTTGCCCGTGGGGATTTCTCGGCCCGTGGTGTGGTAGACCAGGACCTTCTCGCCGCCCTGGGGGTACACGTCGGGCAGTACCTTGACCTCAACGCGCTCCATGTGAGAGGCCATCTCCCGCATGGAACGGATGGCGTGGCGGTTCATGCCCTCCACCCCGATCACAATACGCTTGAAATCGAAATGAGCCTGCAGGATCTTCAACGCGTACGCCATATCGTCGGCACGCTCCACCATAGTGCGGGTGTCGCTGGTGATATAGGGCTCGCACTCGGCACCGTTGATAACAAGCGTGTCCACGCGCGTGGACACGTCGAACTTAACGTGGGTGGGAAAGCCCGCACCGCCAAGGCCCACCACGCCGCTGTCGCGAATGGCCGCGATCAAGTCCTCACGGCTGTGGACAACGGGGGGCTTAACCGACTCGTCCCATGTCATGGAGCCGTCCGCTTCAATCGCAATGGCAGAGGTGGTTTTTCCGTTTGACAGGATCACGTCGGCGATCTTCTTGACTTTTCCCGAAACCGATGCGTATACGGGCGAGGAAACGCGGCCCGACGGCTCGGCAATGAGGGTGCCTACCTTGACGCTATCCCCCACCTTGACGATGGGCGTAGCGGGCGCACCGATATGCATTTGCATGGGAAGTGTGACCTCCCGCACCTCGGTCATCCGCGCGGTGGGGCGATCAGCCGTACCCTTTCTGTGCGGAAGACGGGTTCCTTTTAAAAAATTCATATCTGATCCTTTCTGGGAGAATGTTTGACAATGGGGTTTTCGTGGCATATTCTTACCGTGAAGCGTGTGACGTGTCACGTGTGACGTGTCACGTGTGACGTGTCACGTGTGACGTACCAACGCACATTGGTCTTCGCGTGCGGGGGCCAATGCACATACAATGTTATTATACCACAGAGATTCTGCGTTGTCAAGAAAAATACATGTAAAACCGCCATGTATCTACTGCCAATTTTTTAGCGGCAGTCGGTATTTTTCGGCAAAATGCGTTCTCTTTCCGCCCTTACCGAAGATTGCAAAACCTGCAAGGAAAGGAAGAAGCTCCCCTCACGGGGAGCCTCGGTCAGAATATGAATATTTTGCATCGTGCCGTTGAATGGGCACTTCCCTACGTGATCTCGGTTCTGGAGATCATGGGCATTATCGTTGTAGCCCGTTCGGGGCTCGCCGCATTCTGGCAGTATTTGCAGAACACGTTTATGAAAAAGCACCTTGACCTGCAAACCAACCTCGCCACGGGACTAGCGACGGGGCTGGAATTCAAGCTGGCCGCCGAAATCCTCAAAACAGTGCTGATCCACAGCCTCTCCGAGCTCTACATTCTCGGCGCGGTGATTCTGTTGCGCGCCCTCATGAGCGTGCTGATCCATTTTGAAATGAAGTCGACGCGATCGGGGAGGCGGGAAGAGAGGCATGAATAATCATGCGGCAAGATATCCCCGATCTTGGAGATATCCTTCTCCTTGGCTCTGCGTATCATTCCGCCCGCCTCACTTTACTTTTATTTTTTATCAAACAACGCACGTCTCTCGGTAGAGTGTCGCATCATGGCCCGCATACCGTCAATATCCTCGGTTTCCAGCATGGTTTTGAGGGCGTTGAATTTGTCGATAAACAGATTCATCTGATCGAGCAGGACGTCCTTGTTCGCCACGAACAGCTCGCTCCACATGAGATCGTTGATCCGCGCGATGCGGGTGAGGTCGCGGAAGGAGTCGCCCGTGAATTTCTCCATATTCTCCTTGTCATTGCAGGTCATCAGCGTGATGGCGATGCAATGCGTGAGCTGGGAGAGAAATCCGATCATCTCGTCATGCTCCTCGGGGGAGAGGGTGGTCACGTTGGAGAATCCGAGTAACCGCCCCAGCTCGATGCAGGTCTGCACCGCCTCGGGGGTGTTCTTTTCAGTAGGGGTGACGATGTAGTTCGCGCCGATGAACATGCGGTCGGTGCTGTTCTCAACGCCCGATACCTCGCGACCCGCCATGGGGTGCGCCGCCACGAACTCCACGTCGGGGCGGAGCATATCCTGAATCTGATACACGATGCTGCGCTTGACACCCGTGACGTCGGTGATGAGCGCACCGCTCTTGAGAAGCCCTTGATTTTTCTCGATCCACTCCACGAACACGTGAGGATACAGCGCAAAGATCACGAGGTCGGCCTCCCCGATCATGCGCGCGTCAAGCTCGGTCGATCCCTCGTCAATGATGCCCTCTCGGATGGCGTAATCAATGGAGCTTTGCTCCAGTGTGATGGCACTGACATGGAACCCAAACCGCCTCAGCACCTTGGCGTAGCTTCCGCCGAGAAGGCCGAGACCCACGATCAATATTTTCTTACTTACGTCAACAATCATATTGCTTTTCCTCAATTATATTTCGGTGTGCGGCGCGAACGTGCCCGCCACCTTGAGTTGGTCGCACACCTTATTTAGCTCTCCAATCATGGCGGCGCCGTTCTCGGTGTCGATCGTGCCGTCGATCTCCACATAGAAATAGTACTGCCACGAGTGCTTTTTCATGGGGCGGCTACGGAGCGCCGTCATATTGTAGCCGTACCGTCCGATGATGCCGATGGCGCTCGCCAGCGAGCCCGCCTCGTGTCGGACGGTGAACATCAGCACAGTGCTGGAAAGCGACGGTGACGCGGCCTTCACCTTAGAGAGCACCGCAAAGCGGGTGGTGTTCTCTCCGCTCTTGTTGATGTTCGCCTCGATCACCTTCAAACCGTATATCTCGGCGGTCTCCACGCTGGCGATTGCGCCAAGGGACTTGTCGTTCGCCTCGGCGACCGTTTTGGCGGCAAGGGCGGTATTGTTGGCCTCCTCGGCATCAAAGCCGCGCATTTTGATATAATCGTGGCACTGGCTGAGCGCCTGCGGGTGGCTCGTTACCTTGCGAATATCCTCCACGGTGGCATCGGGCAAGCCGAGCAGATTCTGGTGGATCTCCAGCTCGTAGATGCCGTTGATGAAAAGCTCGCCCGAGAAGATGAGATCCATAGTCTGTCCGACCTCGCCCGCGTAACTGTTCTCAATGGGTAGCACCGCCACGTCGCTCTCACCGCGAACCACCGAATCGTAGGCCGCCTTGAAATCGCTGTATGGCACGCGGTTTCCCTCGGGGAAAATCCGACCCGCGGCGATATGGGCAAACGCGCCCTCTACGCCGCTGTACGCCACCTTCAGCCCGCTCTGCATGCGGTATTGGTAGGCGCGAGAGACCGACATGAGGTGCTTCAGATAGTCAATGTAGTAGCCCTTCAGCACCTCGTCCTCCACGAGCGCGGAGTTCGCCTCGATCACGGCGTCCTCCCGCTTTTGGTCGAGAATGGGCAAACCGAATTCCCGCTTATGCTCGTAGACCATCTCGGCGGCTCGCATACGCTTGACGAACAGCTCCGCCATCTGCGCGTCCACCTCGTTGATGATCTTTCTTGCTTCTTCCAGCTTGTTTGACATAATTCCCTATCCTTACATTATATTAGAGCTTATCGGCGATATCCAGAATGAGCTGCTCGGTCTTCTCCCAGCCGAGGCAGGGGTCGGTGATGGACTTACCGAAAATATGCTCCTCGGGCTTGCAAGCGCCGTCCTCCAGGTAGCTTTCGATCATGAGGCCCTTGACGAGACGCTTGATATCGGCATTCTGGTTGCGGCTGTGAACGATATCCTTGGCAATGCGGATCTGCTCGAGATACTTCTTGCCCGAATTGTTGTGGTTGGTATCCACGATGATGGAGGGGTTGGTGAGATTGGATTTCGTATACAGCTCGTCCACGCGCAGAAGATCCTCGTAGTGGTAGTTGGAAACGCTTCGGCCCGTGTAGTCAACGTAGCCGCGCAGGATGGCATGGGCATAGGGGTTACCCTCGCTCGTGACCTCCCAGCCGCGGTAGAGGAAGGTGTGGCTGGACTGCGCCGCCACGATGGAGTTCATCATGACGCTGAGGTCGCCGCCCGTGGGGTTCTTCATACCGACGGGGGCATCGATGCCGCTGGCAACGAGTCTATGCTCCTGATTCTCCACGGATCGGGCGCCGATGGCCACGTAGGAAAGCAGATCCGAGAGGTATCGGTAGTTCGCGGGGTACAGCATCTCGTCCGCACAAGAGAAGTCGTAGTCGCGCAGAGCCGCCAAATGCAGCTCGCGGATGGCGACGATGCCCTTATACATATCGGGCTTTGCCTCGGGATCG
>CAJGEA010000144.1 GCA_904502015.1 uncultured Clostridia bacterium
ACACCTTCCCAACTCGCGCGTTCTCTGCGCGACCGAGTTGGTCGACAGCTGTCGACAACTCGGCAATCTTGGTGTAGGTCACCTTGGGCGCAATCAACGCGGTGCATAAGCACCGCGTGCGCCACCATGTAAGGGAAGGGAGTTTCAAGGGAAACCGTAGGTTTCCTCTTGAACGGCGCTTCTTTTGGTACTTTTCTTTCGCTGGAGAAAGAAAAGTACATAAAGACAAACAAACAGATAAACCCCAATTTGAAGATTTCCAATCCATCAGGGGAGATGGCAGGTGCGTGACAATCTACCCCGAGCCAGAGCCCCGCCGCAGGTGCCCGATAAACCCCAATTTGAATCCCAATTTTAAAGAACTATTCTGAAAAATGTGCAAAAATCGGAAAAATATTTCAAAAAACTATTTACAAACCCGTTTTTGTATGCTATAATAGTTCCATATAAAGAACCGCTGCGCGCGGGGACGGAGGGCTCATGGAACAGGAAACCTATCTCGAACGGATCAAAAGGCTCAAAAGCAGCCGCAAAATTACCAACGATAAATTGTCCGAGATGACGGGCATCCCGCTGGGCACGCTGTCCAAGCTGCTGGCGGGCATCAACGATTCCCCCAAGCTGGTCAATATGGTGGCCATCAGCCGCGCGCTGGATTGCTCGCTGGACTGGCTTATCACGGGCGTGCCTGAGAATACCAACAACTATACCCTTGAGCCCGACGAGATGACACTTGTTGAGGACTACCGCGGGCTGGATGACTATGGGCGCACGCTGGTCGCTACGGTTGTGCGCGCTGAGCGGGAGCGCAGCGAGCGTCAGACGGACGAGATGGCGATCCGATTGCACGAGGCCGCGCGCGCCTCGACGCGCAGAGCGGGCAGCCGCCTGCGTCTCCGCGGAGAGGATACCGCCGAGGGCCGCCCCACCATCTATCGCGTTCGTCCCGAGGCTGCCGTTACGGCCACGTCGGAGGGAGCGTCTGCCGATGCGGCGTTTGCCTCGCCGTGTGAGGTGATTGTGGGGGGCGGTGCGTCCGCGCCCGTCGCGTCCCGAACGGTTCCCTCTGCGCCCGCAACCCGCTCCACCGACCTGCCTGCGGGTCTGCGCCGCCGCGAGATCGGGCTGTACGATCTGCCCGTTTCGGCAGGCGCCGGAGAGTTCCTCGCGGATGCCTCCCGTACCGATATCATGATCCCCGACGACGCGCGCACCGCCGAGGCTGACTACGCGCTCCGCATCAAGGGCGACAGTATGGAGCCCCGCTACCGCTCGGGGGATATTCTGCTCATCCAGACCGCCGAGTCGGTGGAGGAGGGTGAGCTGGGTATCTTCATTCTGGACGGCGCGGGCTACTTCAAGAAATACGGCGGCGACCACCTCATTTCCCTCAACCCCGCCTACGCCCCCATCCCTCTGCGGGATTTCGCCGAGGTGAGCTGCTGCGGCCGCGTGGTGGGCAAGCTCAAGCGTAAGTAAGCTTTGTTCCCGATTTTTCGGTGCAAATTGTCTTTTGGTGCAAAAAACCCAAGGCGGTGGAGAGATCCACTGCCTTGGGTTTTTTACGTTCGCGTCAGCGAACATTTCACATTTGCCGAGCAACGCGCGAGGCAAATATTTCATCGCGTAGCGATTTCACTTGCCCGTAGGGCAAATTTCACTGCATTGTGGCGAAGGGCACAATGCGCATCACGCCCAGCTCATGGTGGTGGGCTTTTCCTCGAAGATGCAGATGCCGCGCAGGAAGCTGACCGCCTTGGAAAGTCCCTCGTCGATGGTCATGAGGCTGTCCTCATGCTCGATGGAGAGCACGCGGTCGTAGCCGCACAGACGGAGGTTGGATACTAAGTCGCGCCAGTAGGTCTCGCCGTTGCCGTAGCCCACGGTGCGGAAGATCCAGGAGCGATTGATCTCGTCGCCGTAGTGCTTGGTGTTCAGCACGCCGTTCTTTGCGGTGTTGATGGCATCGATCTTGGTGTCCTTGGCGTGGACGTGGTAGATGGCGCCCTTCAGCTCGCGGATGGCGGCAACGGGATCCATGCCCTGCCAGATGAGGTGGGAGGGGTCGAAGTTCGCGCCGATGACGGCACCGACCTCCTCGCCCGCGATCTTGCCCACCGCCTCACGCAGGCGGAGCAGGGTGGCGGGGTTGTAGACGCAGAAGCCGGGGTGCATCTCGAAGGCAATGTGGGTGACCTTGTGGGCGAGGGCGAAGGATGCCGCCTCTACCCAGTAGGGGATGATCTTCTCGTTCCACTGCCAGTCCAGAATGGCAAGGAAGTCCTCGGGCCAAGGGCAGGTGACCCAGTTGGGGTACTTCGCGCCCTCGTGGTCGCCGGGGCAGCCCGAGAAGGTGATGACGGTGTCCACGCCCATCTTCTCGGCGAGCAGAACGGCGTTGCGGAAATCGGTGTCGAAGGCGGCGGCGATGTCCTTGTCGGGGTGGACGGCGTTGCCGTGGGTGGCGAGGGCGCACACCTCGGTCTCGTACTTGGCGAGGGTGGCGATGAAGGCGTCGTACTGGGCGGGATCGGCCAGCAGCTCGGCGGGGTTGCAGTGAGCCTTGCCGGGGTAGCCGCCCGCGCCCAGCTCCACGGTGTGGATGCCGAGGGCAGAGAGGGTCTGGAGGGCCTCGTCGAGGGATTTGGAGCCGTAGAGATTGGCGAGAACGCTGAGTTTCATAGGAGGGGATCCTTTCTTGCTTGTTTCTATTCCGCCGCACTCGGTCGCGGCGGGTATTTTCTCTATTGTACTCCATTTTCACTGTCTTTTCAATCAATTTGAGGCATTTTTTATATTTTTGGCAGTTTGCACAACCGTACCGTCCTCCATTGTGCAAATTCGCCCTTGCAAAACGCCCCGAGGTGTGCTATACTGGGGCATATCGGGATCGCGACTTGCATCCGATCCCAGTCTAACAGTAAAAGGAAGACAAGAGCCGTGAACATCACCCGTATGCACGAATACCTGCCGAGACCCGCCCACCCCCGCGCGTGGGCGGTCATTGATAAAGCTGCCCTCATCCACAACTGGCGCACCCTTGCGGGGCGGGTGTGCGCCGCCTCCCCCGCGACCGTGCCCTTTGCCGTCATCAAGGCAGATGCCTACGGGCACGGCATTCGCCCCGTGGCCGAGGCGCTGACCGAGGCGGGATGCCGCCGCTTTGCCGTGGCGTGCCTCGAGGAGGCGGTCGCCCTGCGCCGCGTTCTGCGGGAGATGGACGGCGGGGACGTTGCGGCGTCCGACCGCCGCTTTGAAATGCTCATTCTGGGCTACACCGACCCCGCCGATGCCGCCGTGCTGGCCGAGATGCACGTTGCCACCGCCATTCTGTCTGCCGACCACGGCCGCGCCATGGGTGCCGCCGCCCGCGAGGCGGGGGTGGAGGTCATGGGTCACGCCGCGCTGGATACCGGCATGAACCGCATCGGTCTGCCCGCGCATACCGACGGCGAGATCGACCGCGCCGTCGCGGAGATTGTGTCTCTGATGCAAGAGCATGAGCAGGGCAGGGGCCTTTTGGTGGACGGTCTGTTCACCCATTTTGCGAAATCCGACGAGGACTATGACACCGAGATGGCGGACGGCAGCCTGACCATGAACCAGTACGCCCGCTACCGCCGCGTGCTGGATGCCCTGACCGCCCGCGGGCTTCGTCCCCGCGTGTGCCACGTGTGCAACAGCGCCGCCGCCGCGCGGTTTCCTGCCGTGATGCCTGAGGCGTGCCTGGATGCGGTGCGCTTTGGCATCAATCTCTACGGCGTGGGCTTTTCGGACGGGGACGTGGATGCCCCCGCCCTGCGCCCCGTGATGACGCTTCGTACACGGGTTTCCCACATTCACGAGCTTTTGGTGGGCGAGACGGTGGGCTACGGCGGCACGTTCCGAGCCGACGAGCCTCGCACCATTGCCACCCTGCCCATCGGCTACGCCGACGGCTGGCGCAGAGGGCTGGCGGGCGCGACTGTGACCGTCCGCACCGCGCAGGGCGACTTCCGCGTGCCGCTGGTGGGGCGCGTGTGCATGGATCAATGCATGGCCGACGTGACCGACCTGCCCGTTTCGGTGGGGGATGAGGTGATTATGTTCGGTTTGGATGCCGCCGATCTTGAGGCGCATGCCACTCGCGCGAACACCAATACCTACGAGCTGCTCTGCGGTGTATCGGCCCGCGTGCCGCGTTTTTACGAGTGATCGGGGGATTTGCTGAATAATCGGTTTTCGGCCGCCACATACTCCGCGAGAAGGGAAAGCCCGCGAGACGGGGTATCCCATCGGAAAGGAGCGCACTTTCATGCCGAAATACCGTTGCGACGTCTGCCACGTCACCTTTGACGTGGAAACGGGCATCGAGCCCGTCTGCCCCGAATGCGGGGCGACCATGGAGAATCTGACCCGCATCCCCGATAAGACTCCCGATGGGGACAGCAAGAATCCTTATGCGGGTACGCAGACCGAGAAGAATCTCGCCGCCGCCTTCGCGGGGGAATCTCAGGCGCGGAACAAGTACACCTATTTTGCCTCGGTCGCCCGCCGCGAGGGGTACGAGGAGATCGCCGCCATCTTTCTGGACACCGCCGAGAACGAGCGCGCCCACGCGAAGCTGTGGTTTGAGGCGATGGGTGGGCTTTCGGACACTGCCGAGAATCTGGAGAGCGCCGCCGCGGGTGAGCACTACGAGTGGACCGACATGTACGCCGAGTTCGCCAAGTGCGCCGACCGCGAGGGCTTTCCCGAGCTGGCGGAGCAGTTCCGCCGCGTGGGTGAGATCGAGCGGCGGCACGAGGAGCGGTATCGCCGTCTGCTGGAGGACGTGAAGACCGCCGCCGTGTTTGAGAAGAGCGGAATCTGCGCGTGGGTGTGCCGCAACTGCGGCCACGTGGTGATGGGGACGAAGGCGCCCACCGTATGCGAGGTGTGCCACCATCCCCGCGCGTATTTTCAAGTGGATGAACGCGAGGCGTAGCCGCGAGGCACATCCTCGCACAAGGCAAGGGCGTGGGCAATGGCCACCCCTTGCCTTTTTGATTTATAACGATTTCAAATTTGGATTTATCGGCCACCTGCGGTGGGGCTTTGGCTCGGGGATGGGTATCCCGAGCCAAGCATTTCACCCGAAGGAGAGGTGTTTCAAATTTGGATTTATCGAACGGTTTATAACAACCCATGGTAGGGGCGCACTGTGTGCGCCCGCGGGCGTTCAAAGAACGCCCCTACACCCTTAAACCAAAGAATATCTATACCCGATAAGGAATATTGCTGTTTTAC
>CAJGEA010000145.1 GCA_904502015.1 uncultured Clostridia bacterium
CCCCTTCACCACCTCCACCATGCAGCAGGAGGCGTCCCGCAAGCTGGGCTTCCAGTCCCAGCGCGTCATGCGCGTGGCGCAGGAGCTCTACGAGGGTGTCAACCTCGGCTCCGAGTTCGGCGGTGTGCAGGGTCTGATCACCTACATGCGTACCGACTCCCTCCGTGTCTCTGCCGACGCCCAGGCCGCCGCCGCCACCCTCATCCGCTAGAAGTACGGCGACAGCTACTATCCCGAGACTCCCCGCGTCTATAAGACCCGCGCTTCTGCCCAGGATGCCCACGAGGCCATCCGTCCCGCCCGCGTGGAGATCGAGCCCGCTATGGTGCGCAAGCAGCTTTCGGTTGACCAGTATAAGCTCTACAAGCTCATCTGGGAGCGATTCATCGCCAGCCAGATGGAGTCCGCCGAGCTCGCCACCCTCACCGTGGACTTCGATTGCAAGGGATACCTGTTCCGCACCAGCGGATACACCGTGACCTTCCCCGGCTACATGGCGGTCTACGAGGAATCCTCGGACGATAGCCGCGCAAAGCCCCTTGCCGACGAGCCCGAGGAGCAGCGTGACCTGCGTATGCCCGACCTTGAGGAGGGCGAGGTGCTGAAGTCGGAGCGCATCGATCCTAACCGCCACTTCACCGAGGCGCCGCCCCGCTATACCGAGGCATCCCTGATCAAACTTTTGGAGGAGAAGGGCATCGGACGCCCCAGTACCTTCGCCACCATTATCACCACCATTATCTCCCGTAGCTACGTCAAGCGCGAGGGCAAATCCCTCCTGCCCACCCAGCTCGGTGAGGTGACCAACGACATCATGCTGCAAAACTTCTCCACCATCGTGGACGAGAAGTTCACCGCCCGCATGGAGGACGATCTGGACGCCATTGAGGGCGGCCGCGACACTATGCTGGAGGTGCTGGATCGCTTCTGGGGCAAATTTGAGAAGCAGCTTACCGCCGCTGAGTCCACCATCGGTCAGATCAGCGTGGAGATCCCCGCCGAGGTCACCGATATCGTGTGCGACAAGTGCGGCGCGCAGATGATCGTTAAGAACGGCCGTTTCGGTAAGTTTGCGGCCTGCCCCAACTACCCCACCTGCAAGAACACTAAGCCCCTGACGCCTCCTACCAACGCCGAGGGCGCAAAGGAGGACGGAAGTACCCCTGAGGCGGTTGCCACCGATATGAAGTGCGAGAAGTGCGGCGCACCCATGACGCTGCGCACGGGCCGCTACGGCAGCTTCTACGCCTGCACCGCGTATCCCACCTGTAAGTTCACAAAACCCAAGACACGCGACATCGGCGTGCCCTGTCCTGCCTGTGGCTCCAAGCTGGTCATGAAAACGGGACGCAATAAGACGGTGTTCTACAGCTGTGAGAAATATCCCGAATGTGACTTTTCCTCGTGGGATATGCCCACGAACGAGAAGTGCCCGCAGTGCGGCAAGATGCTCTTCCGCAAGAAGGGCAAAGCGCTTCTCGTGTGTCACGATAAGGCGTGCGGCTACTCCCGCGAGGTGGAAACCGTCACCGACGCGGATACGCAGGAATAAAAATTACCTGATAAACGAAAAGGATCCGATATGGCACATATCCACGTACTTGGCGCCGGTCTTGCAGGATGCGAGGCGGCGTGGCAGGCGGCACAGCGGGGCGTTTCGGTCACGCTGTATGAGATGAAGCCGCAGAAATATACTCCCGCGCACCATAGCCCCGGCTTTGCCGAGCTGGTTTGCTCCAACTCCCTGCGCTCCGACCGCGTGACCAACGCGGTGGGTCTGCTCAAGGAGGAGCTGTCCCGTATGGGCTCGCTCATTATGGAGGCGGCGCGCGCCACGCAGGTGGCGGCAGGCTCGGCGCTGGCGGTGGATCGCGACCGTTTCTCGGCGTATGTCACCGAGAAGATCAAAAATCACCCCCTCATCGAGGTGGTGGAGACCGAGATGACCGCGCCCCCCGAGGAGGGGATCACCGTCATTGCCACGGGCCCTCTGACCTCCGACCCCATGGCGGAGTGGATCCGCGACAACGTGGCGGGCGAGGGACTGCACTTCTTTGATGCCGTTGCCCCCATCGTGGACTTCTCCTCCATCAATATGGACGTTGCCTTTTTCGCGTCGCGCTACAATAAGGGTGACGCCGACTATATCAACTGCCCTATGACCCGCGAGCAGTACGATGCGTTTTACAACGCGCTCATCACTGCCGAGGAAGCCGAGCTCAAGGACTTTGACCGCGACCTGCAAAAGGAGCTCAAGGTCTTTGAGGGCTGTATGCCCGTTGAGGTCATGGCAAAACGAGGGTATGACACCCTGCGCTACGGTCCGCTCAAGCCCGTAGGCCTTGTGGATGACCGCACGGGGGCACGTTCCTTCGCCGTCGTTCAGCTCCGCCGCGAGGACGAGCAGGGAAGCATGTATAACCTCGTGGGTTTCCAGACTCACCTCACGTGGGGCGCGCAGAAGCGCGTGTTCAGCATGATCCCCGGACTCGAGAACGCCGAGTTCTTGCGCTATGGCGTCATGCACCGCAACACCTATATCAAGTCGCCTGATCTGCTCGGCGCGGACTACGCGCTCCGTGAGAATCCCCGCCTCTACTTCGCGGGGCAGATGACAGGCGTAGAGGGCTACATCGAGTCCACCGCGTCGGGTTTCGTCGCGGGACTCAACGCCGCCCGCCAAGCATTGGATCGGGAGGGCGTGATCTTCCCCGAGATCACCATGATCGGTGCTATGGCGCACTATATCAGCCACGGCGGACTGGGGGATTTCGTTCCCATGAACGCCAATTTCGGCATCATTCCGTCGCTTGACCATCACGTCAAGGGCGGTAAGCTCGCTCGCTACGAAATCTACGCCGCGCGGTCGCTGGAATGTATTGACCGCTTGGTGGCCGAGGGCGTGCGGGACTGATAAACCATTTCCCATTCGACACGAAAGGATGCACTCGCGGAGTGACTCACTCTCGGAGTGACGCACTCACCGAGTACTGTGACCGTATATGAAACTGATTATTGACTGCATGGGCGGCGACAAGGGCGTTGCCGAGGTGCTTGGCGGCGTTGTCGCCGCCAAGGCTGAATTTGGCGGAGAGTATCTGCTGGTCGGCAACCAAACCGAGATTGCCGCCGTCGCCGCCGAGCGAGGCTACGACCTCGGGGCGTTTGAGATTCTTCATACCGACGTTGCCATCGTCATGGAGGACGAGCCCATGGCGGTTATGAAGGAGAAGAAGGACTCCTCTATGGCACTCGGTTTGCGTGCCCTCGCCGACGGGCAGGGGGATGCCTTCGTGAGCTGTGGCAATACGGGTGCGCTGTTCTGCGGCGCGTCCCTGACCGTGCGGCGTATCAAGGGCGTTCACCGCGCCGCCATCGCCGCCGTGCTTCCGTTCCAGCCCCCCGTGCTGCTTCTGGACGCGGGCGCGAACGTTACGGTTCAGCCCGACTTCCTCGTGCAGTTCGCCGCGATGGGCTCGGCGTATATGAAAGCCCTGTACGGACTGGAAAATCCTCGCGTCGGTCTGCTCAATAACGGCGCGGAATCCCATAAGGGAACGCCCCTGCAAACCGAAGCTTACGGGTTGTTATCCCATGCCGACGGCATCAACTTTGTTGGCAACGTGGAGGGAGGCAACCTCCCGAACGACGCCTGCGACGTGGTGGTGACCGATGGCTTTACGGGTAACGTTACCCTCAAGACCATCGAGGGCATCGGCAAGCTCTTTATGAAGCGCATGAAGGGCATCTTCTACGCGAATTTCCTCACGAAATTGGCGGGAGGTATTGTCAAAAAGCCGCTCGGCCGATTCAAGAAGGACTTTGACGTGTCCGAGCACGGCGGCAGTCCCATCCTCGGACTTCGCAAGCCCGTCATCAAGGCACACGGCTCGTCAGATGCGCGCGCCATTCGCAGTGCCATCTGCCAGGCCATCCGCTATGCCGAGGGCGGGATTATTGCCTCGGTGGAGGCGTCCCTCGCCGCACCTGAGGTGGCCGAGGAAACACCGAACCGAAAGGAGTAAGGCAGAATGCATAAGACACCCTGTGGCAACGGTAGCCACACCGAGGCGCTCGCGCGGCTGGAATCCACCGTTGGCTATACGTTTTCCAACCGCGATCTGCTGACGCTTGCCATGACGCACTCCTCACGCTCCAACGAAACGGGGGAGCGGAATCACCACCTGCTCTGCAACGAGCGGCTGGAATTCCTCGGCGACTCCATTTTGTCCTTCGTGGTCAGCGAGTATTTGTTTGCCACCTATCCCAACGAGGCCGAAGGCGACCTCACCTGTATGCGTAAGGACGTGGTGTGTGCCGCGGCTCTCGCACGGTACGCCCGCCTCATCGGGCTGGGGGATTGCCTCCTGCTGGGCATCGGAGAGGATCGCAACGGCGGTCGGGATAATGAGAATATCCTTGCCGACGCGTTTGAGGCGCTGCTTGCCGCCATTTACCTCGATGCGGGAGAGCGGGGGATCGGCGTCATCCGCGCTTTCCTACTCCCTATGATCAGCGAGGATCTGGAGAACCGCGGCGCGCGGGGGATTGAAGGGGATTACAAAACCCCCCTCCAGCAGCTCATTCAGCAGGCCGAAGGAGACGTTCTGGAGTACGTGCTGGTGCGCACCGAGGGACCTGACCACATGAAGACCTTTGAGGTGGAGGCACGGCTGTATTCCGATTCCGCCGTTCCCACCGTGATCGGACGGGGGACGGGACGCTCCAAGCGCAAGGCGGAGCAGGCCGCCGCCAAGGATGCGCTTGCCCTTTTCGGGGTAAAATAAAAGTGAACCTCTTGAACGCATGAACATACGCAAAGTCGTTATTTAACCGACCTGCAAATTTGGATTTATCTGTTTGTTAGCTTTTATGTACTTTTCTCCCACCAGCGGGAGAAAAGTACCAAAAGAGGCGCCGCATAAGGGAAAACCTACGGTTTTTCCTTATGTATCCTTTTCCCTTGATGGTGGGCGCACGCGGCGCAGCCGCGTTTGATCGCGCCCCGTACACACCTGTACCCGTTGTGCCGAGTTGTTGCCAAGCGTGGCAACCAACTCGGATAGTCACAGAGCGCGCGAGATGGGAAGGTGTTTTAGCAAAGGGAAAGTCAGCCGTAATTTGGCTTCGACAGGTAGGATGATGCTCAGCATTTAACAAGTATCAA
>CAJGEA010000146.1 GCA_904502015.1 uncultured Clostridia bacterium
AAGATATTGTCAAATATATCTTTTTCAAGTTTTTTGAAGTCCAGAAACTTTTTTTCGAAAAAGTTTCTGGTGGGGTGCAGGGGTGAAACCCCTGCGAGACAAACCCCAATTTGACGCATGAAAAACCTCCCGTCGATCGCGGATCGACGGGAGGTTTTCTGTATGGTAACGCGTCACGCGCGGCGGCGCAGGCGGGAGAGGGGGACGAGCAGGAGCAGGCCCAACACCCACGCCGAGAGGATCTCGCCGAGTCCCACCGTCAGGACGAGGTAGGGCAGGGCTTCTTCTATTCCGTAGGCGTAGATAAGTACGGGGGGGATGATGGCGGCGTTGGCGACCACGGTGGGCAAGGGGACGGCGCACAGCAGGGCTCGGGCCATGCGGGGGCGTGTGGGGAAGAGCTTTTGCGCGGCAAGAAATAATCCGCGTCCGCCCAAAATGCCGAGCAGAGTCGCCAGCGAGCCGAACACCACGTCCCACGGGGCGGCACCCGTGAGCAGATTGGCGAGCAGGCACCCGACCCACATACCGGGTACGGCGGCGGGGGTGAGCACGACCAGCATGCACATGGCCTCGGAAAAGCGGAGCTGAATGGGCATGGAGGCCAACCCCATGGCCGACGCGAGGTAGGTCAGGGCGACGTAGAGGGCGGCGATGATGGCCGCCTCGGCGGCGTAGCGCGCGGGGCGCAGGGTACGGCGGGGTGCGCGGGGGGAGCGAAGGATGGAATCGAACATGATTTTGTACACGGGTCAGTAAACCCGCCCGCCCGATGCGAAGATCGGCGCGGCTCCGTAGTTTTGTTTTAGGTGAGGATGGTTCCGAACTCACCAAGAAATATGTTGTGCTCGACCGTCGAGCGGGGGAACGCCTTGAGGGAAACTTCTTGAAAGAAGTTTCCCTCAAACTCCCTTCAAGAAGCTTTAAAAACTATTTTCAAAAGATATTGCAAAATATATGTTTTTTTAAGTTTTAGGAAGTCCAGAAACCCTTTCGAAAAAGGGTTTCTGGTGGGGTGCAGGGGTGAAACCCCTGCACAGATCATCACTTGATCCGCCTGACCTCGCCGCCGAGGGGGCGGGCGTTGCGGTAGGCTTCGATCACGCGATCCACCTCGTCGGGGGACTCGGTGGAAAAGAGGAAATGACGATGCCCGAGGGCGGCGCGGTCAAGGTCGGCGGCGCGGTCGGACATACCGACGGGCAGGCTGTTGTAGACTACGTTGCGATGCTCGCTCTCGTTTGCTCCCGACTCCCGCAGGACAGGGAAGGCCTTGCCCATGCGATCCTGCATGACGGCGGCGTCACGGGCACACACCGTGCGGCAGACCGTGGAGGGCGGCAGGTGGCGGTAGAGGGCGCGGATGGCGCATTTCTCCAGCAGCATCAAGGGAATCCGACCGTACACGACCGCCCCTGCGCGGGAGGGAAGATCCCCTTCGGTCAGCGCGAGGGCCACGTCCCGCAGGCGGGGTAGAGTCAACTCGGGGGAGAGCAGGAGATCGGAAAATCCCAGCTCGATCTCGCGGAGCGCCGAGAGGGAATTGGTCACGTTCAGACGAAAATCGCCGTGCAGAACAAGCTCGCTTTGCGGAACGTCTGCGCGCTCGGCGGCGCGGCGGACGAGGGGCAGATGCCCGACGTTGCCCACCAGCAGGTGGCGCACGCCGCTCGCAAGTGCCTCGGCCAGCGCGGCTTCGGTGGCGGCGGCCTCACGGTCAAAGATCACGGGGGGCAGGATGAGGCCCGCCTTGTCGATATTGAGATCGGCGGCCGCGCGGCGATGCCCTAGGGGATGCCCTAAGGGCAGGAAAATCAGGTCGAAGTAGTCCCGCGCCGCGGCGGTGATCTGTTTGGGATGGGAGAAGCGTGCCGTGAGGCGGGGAACGCCGTGTCGGATAGCGGGGGCAGCGCGAAGCTCGTCAGTCACGTCGTCGGGGGCGGCGGGCGCGTAGCCCTCGGTGGGATCGGGCATGGCGGCCATGCGGGCCGATTCCAGCTTGTCCAGCGCCTCGCGCCGCAGGGCGTTGAGGCGGGAGAGGGGGAGGAGTAGGCCGTCCCCGAGATTGGTGTCGCAGGCGGTCACGCGGTAGGGCGTGCCGCCCGTTTTGGAGAGCTGCTTTTGCGCCGATTCGGCCGTCAGAGCGGCGGCGGGATTGGTTGCGGCGTCGGGCGCGTCGCCCGTTACCTCCACTGTGACGGAGGCATTGTTACCCTGACGGTAGAGGGGGGCGGTGGCGGTCAGCGACACGGGATCGCCCGCTTTGGCGCGAAGGGAAAGGCGCAGGGGCAAAAAGCCTTGCCCGCGCGCGGTGTTGAGAAGGCTTGCACTCCGTCGCTCGGCGGCGGCGGTGCGATCCTTGTCGTCCTCGCTCCGCACGCCCAGCATACGGTCGTCGATCTTTCGGATCTGATAGCCGTCGGTAAAACCCTCGCGGGAGAACAGATCGGCCAGCGCGGCCATCTCGTCGGGGGTGGCGGCGCGGCGCTCGTCGAGCAGCTTCCGCCAGATGGAGACCACACCGCCGACGTAGGCGGGGCTCTTCATGCGTCCCTCGATCTTGAGGGAGGCAATCCCCGCGTCAATCAGGGCGGGGACGTGGGCGGCGAGGGTGAGATCCTTGAGGGACAAGGGGTAATTTTCTTTGTTGTGCCTTGGCTTTTGGTTGCTTCGGTCGGATCGTGCGCATCCGTCGCAGGACCCTGCGGCGTAGGGCAGTCGGCAGGGCTGGGCGCACTCACCGCGATTCCCGCTACGTCCTCCCACGAGGGAGGAGAACAGGCATTGCCCCGAGTGGCTGACGCAAAGCGCGCCGTGGATAAACACCTCCACCTCCAGCGGGTTGTCCCGCACGGCGGCGGCCAGATCGGCAAGGGAGGTTTCCCGCGCGATGACGTAGCGAGAAAAACCAAAAGGCGCCAGAGCCCCTCCCGCGTCACGGTTGTGACCCGAGAGCTGGGTACTGGCGTGCAGGGGCAAATTGGGCAGGGCTCGACGGATGAGGGCGGCGGCACCCATATCGGCGACGATGAGTCCGTCCACCCCCGCCGAGGCGGCCTCGTAGGCGGCTTCCAGCGCGCCCGCAAGCTCGCGGTCGTAGATGAGGGTGTTGAGGGTAAGATACACCCGCCCACCCACGCGGTGGGCGTGCGTGACCGCCTCGCGGAGAGCGGTAGCATCAAAATTATGGGCGTTCATGCGGGCGTTGTGGCGCGTACCGCCGAGGTAAACGGCATCCGCGCCCGCCGCGAACGCGGCTTCCAGTGCCTCGGGCGAGCCCGCGGGTGCGAGAAGCTCAGGTATGAGCCGCTCGGGCATAGGATGGGTATGTGGGGTGGGCATGTGCGATCAGTCTACGTCGTCAAAGGACAGAAGATCGAACATGGAGCCCATAGCGTTGCGCCCCTTGCGCGGCTTGTCGCCGGGGGCGGGGGCGTCGGCAGTCGCGTCGTCGGTTGCGGGCGCGGGTGCAGGCGCGTCCTCGGCCTTCTCGGTCTGGGCCTCGGCGACCTGCTCAAGGAACTCCTGAGGAGACACGGGGTCAAGGGCGATCCCCTCCCCCGAAAGGTCGGTCACGGGAGCGCCACAGCGAAGCAGCAGAGCCTGCAGGGCGGCATTCTCGGCGCGCAGACGATCCAGCTCGGCGGCCTGATCGGCGGTGCGGACTTTGAAATTCTCCAGCACGATGGCGTATTTTTCCTCACGCTCCTCCAGCGCGGCGATCTGCTCCTGAAGTGCCAGACGCTCGGCACAGAAATCCAGCGCGCAGAGCAGCGCTGCCTCGGTTTTGGGGCAACGGCTGGCAAGGTAGATCTCCCGCATCTTGCGATCCAGCATGCCGCTGATCTTTTCCACGTCCTCGGCGGGGGCTTCGGTGACTACGTTGATCTGGAGATCGGCGATATTCAGAGAGTGCTTCTGCTTCATAAATGAACCATCCTTTCGAGTATCCCGCGCCGCGACACGGAAAAAAGAGCAAAATCGCGGCAGAAAATACAAAATGTACTTGAAATTATATAAAAAACGGAGTATAATAAAAATAAATATACCTATACCCCTATTATAATACAAAATTGTCAAGTTGAAAAGGGTATTTGCGTAAATTTTCTCAAGAAAGTGTAAAAATTTTATGAGTATGCTACAAGAAAGCCGCCGCGTGGTGGTCAAGGTGGGCACGTCCACCCTCACCCACGCCACGGGCGCGCTCAATTTACGGCGCATCGGGGCGCTGGTGCGGGTGCTGTCTGACTTCAAGAACGCGGGCAAGGAGGTCGTCCTTGTGTCCTCGGGCGCGGTCAGCGCGGGCGTGGCCAAGGTGGGCGCGGCTCGCCCCTCCACCATTGCCGAGAAGCAGGCCATGGCGGCCATCGGGCAGAGCGAGCTGATGCGGCTGTACGATCAGCTCTTCTCGATGTACGGGCACACCGTGTCCCAGATCCTGCTGACCCGCGACGTGCTGGATAATCCCACCCGCCGCGCGCTGGCCGAGAACACCTTTGAGAGCCTGCTCTCTATGGGGTGCGTGCCCATCGTCAACGAGAATGACCCCGTTTCCACCGATGAGCTAACCAAGTTCGGCGGCAACGACATTCTCTCGGCGTACGTCGCCCGCGTCTGCCGCGCCGACGTGCTGATCAATCTGTCCGACGTGGACGGTCTGTACGACAGCGACCCCCGTCGCAACCCGGATGCCAAGCTCATCGACCGCGTGGAAAGCCTGTCGGACGAGCTTCTTTCGGCCGCAGGCGGCGCGGGAACCGAGCGCGGTACGGGCGGTATGGAGGCCAAGCTCCACGCGGCGGCTCTGTGTACCGAGGCGGGCATTCCCATGTTCATCATGAACGGACAAGACCCCGATATCCTCTACCGCCTGCTCGACGGCGAGCACGTCGGTACCTACTTCGTCGCGCCGAAGCGCGGGTGAGACGAACTCGACTACGTCGAGTTCAGCGAGTTTTGCCTTCGACAAAACTCAGCGCTCTGAGGCAGACTTTTTTCAAATTTGGATTTATCGAACGGTTTATAACAACCCATGGTAGGGGCGCACTGTGTGCGCCCGCGGGCGTTCAAAGAACGCCCCTACACCCTTAATCCAAAGAATATCTATACCC
>CAJGEA010000147.1 GCA_904502015.1 uncultured Clostridia bacterium
ATCTCCATGGTGGAGGGCATACCGTAGTCGCAGGTAGGAACGTTACCGATGGTCAGAATAGCCTCGGGGAGGATGTACTGATCCAGCTCAACGCCTGCAACGGTGAAGGCGGTAGCTACAGGGGGGTGAGCGTGAACGACAGCACCTGCGTCAGGACGCTCCTGATACACTCTCATGTGCATCTTGATCTCGGAGGAGGGGTTGAGCTTACCGTCGAGCTTGTTACCGTTGGCGTCGATCTTGATGATCATGTCGGGGGTCATGAAGCCCTTGGATACGCCGGTGGGGGTGCAGTAGTACTCGTTGGGGCCAACCTTAACCGAGATGTTACCGTCGTTAGCGGCTACGAAACCGTGATCATAGATTCTCTTACCGATGTCAACGATTTCCTTTTTGATTTCGAACGGAGACTGTGCCATAGTTTTGTTTTCCTTTCGTATTGAAAATTCTTTTTATGTTTGGTGCTTCCCCTGCGTAACGGGGGATCAAATTGGGAACAATAATAAGGAAGAGAATCAGAGAGCCTTTGCGAGGGTCTCGGTGTCGCAGGCGATCATGAACTCCTCGTCGGTGGGGATGACCAGCACCTTGGTGGCGGAGTCGGGGAGAGAGATCTCCAAAATGTCGCCGTGGGGGGCGGTAGCGTTCTTCTCGGCGTCGAACTTCACGCCGAAGAAGGAGAGGTTGCCGGCGATCTTCTCGCGGGTGCGACGGTCGTTCTCGCCGACGCCTGCGGTGAAGACCAGTACGTCCAGACCGTTCATCTCGGCAACGTACGCGCCGATGAGCTTGATGGCGCCCTGGCACATCAGATCCATGGCCAGCTTGCAACGCTCGTTGCCCTCGTCAGCAGCCTTCCATACGTCGCGGCCGTCGTTGGAAACGCCCGAAACGCCCAGCAGACCCGACTTCTTGTTCATGGCGTTGTCCATCTCGTCGGGGGTCATGCCCGTCTGCTTCATGATGTAAGTCACGAGCGAGGGGTCGATGGCGCCGCAGCGAGTACCCATAGGCAGACCGTCCTGAGGAGTGAAGCCCATGGAGGTGTCGATGGCCTTGCCGCAATCCACGGCGGTGATGGAGGAGCCGCTGCCGATGTGGCAGGTGACGATCTTGAGCTCGTCGATGGGCTTGCCCACGTACTCGGCGGCCTTGGCGGCTACGTAGCGGTGGGAGGTGCCGTGGAAGCCGTACTTACGGATGCCGTACTTCTCGTACCACTCGTAGGGCAGAGCGTACATATACATCTTAGGCTCGATGGTGGAGTAGAAGGACGTGTCGAACACGCCGATCTGGGGGGTGGTGGGCATGAGTGCGCGGCAGGCGTAGACACCCTTGATAGCGGGCGGGCCGTGCAGGGGGTTGATGGGCACGATGGACTCGAGATACTCCATCTCAGCCTTGGTGAGCACCTGAGAGCTCTTGAACTTGCCGCCGTGTGCGAAACGGTGGCCGACGGCACCGATCTCATCCACGCTCTTGATGACACCCCACTCGGTGTCGGTCAGAAGCTTGAGAACCAGATCAATGGCCTCGTTGTGGGTGGGCATGGGGTGGTTTTCGGCGTAGGTGGCCTGACCGGGACGCTTGTGAGTGATGTTGCCCGCGGGGCCGATCTGCTCACAAAGACCCTTGGCCAGCACGGTATGCGCGTCCATATCAAAGAGCTGATACTTCAGCGACGAGCTACCGGCATTGACAACCAGGATTTTCATGTTGAATTGTACTCCTTCTGCGAATTTTTGATAGAAGACAAATCTATTCACCATGTATTATATCAAAATGACGAAAGAATTGCAAGGGTTTTGCGAATTTTTTTCATTTGCAAAGCGTACAAACTTTTTGAGTCCCTTTCGGGCATTTCGCGGCCGATTTGGGTATGATAAAAAATTGTCAAATTTTTCTGACAAAAAAATAACGAAATCCCATCGAACTGGACGGGATTTTTTCGCGTTTTCTTCATTATATTATGCGCATTCGGTTGCGATGGATCACTTGGGGCGGGTGAAGGGGGGGAGAAGACCGAAAAATCAGAGAAGTTTGGTGAGGGATTTGGGCATTGTGCATTTTGACGAAAGCCGTGCCGCCAAAAATCCGAACATACAGGAGAATACGGAAAATTTTTTCGTCCTATCGCAAAAAAACGCCCCCCACGCGGCGTGGGGGGCGAGGAGATCAGCTCGGGAGTACGTCACCGTCGATGCAGTGAACGACGATGGTTCGGGCAGACTTGATCCAATTCGACGCCTTTTCTACGGCGTTCCATTGTTCCATCGTGCCGTTGAAGGCGAGCTCTTGCATGTAGTTGTCACCGAATGCATTTCCTCCGATGCTCGTTACGGTGGAGGGGATGGTGACGGTGGTCAAGGCCCGGCAGGTGCTGAAGGCACCGCCACCGATACTCGTCAGTCCCTCAGGGAGGATGACCGACGAAAGATTCGTGCAGCATCCGAAGGCGCCGTCCGCAATGCTCGTGACGCTGGCAGGAATGGTGATCGACGTGAGAGCGAAGCAGTAGCCGAATGCCCATATTCCAATGTCGGTCACGCTGTTGGGTATGGTGACGGATGCAAGGCCTGCGCATCGATTGAAGGCGTTAGCACCGATGCTCGTCACGCTGTCGGGGATGACGACCGCGGTCAGGCTCTCACAGCCCGAGAAGGCGTAGTCACCAATGAACGTAACTCCGTTGGGAATGACCAGCTCGGTGACGAGTTCTCCGTTCAGGTACAGGCGGCTGTCCAGGTAGGTGCTGGCTGACAGGGGATTGGAGGCGAAATCGCCCATGCACCAGCTTGCCAGATCGGTGATATACACGTCTCGGAGGCTGTCGCAGTTTTCAAATGCGCGATTGCCGATTTTCGCGAGGCTTTGGGGAATGGTGATGGAGGACAGACTCGCGCAATACTGGAAGGTATAATCACCAATGCCGGTTACACCCTCGGACAGCACCGCCGAGGTCAGTCCCGAGCAATACGCAAAGGCATAATTGCCGACGGACGTGACGCTCGCGGGAACGGTAACCGAGGTCAGTGCTTCCTGCTTCCAAAAAGCGTAGGAATGGATCGCATAGCCGTGACCGTTCGGCAGGGAGGGAAGGGTCAGAGCCCGGCCGTTACCGACGTAGCCCATCAGGTAGTATGCGTCGGCGTCCTCGTCTACGTAGAACAGGCAATCGCTCACCGTGGTCAGCTTGCTTTGGCCGCTCGTGGGGGTGTAGACGTTTTTGAGATTCGGAATCATGCCCGAATCCACCGTTATGGACACGCTGGAAAGGTTGCAGATCTCGACCAGCTTGGGACAGACTGAGAAGGTGTCCCACAGATTCTTAACGCCGCTTCCGACGGTGGCCGAAACCAGGCTCGTGCAGCCGTTGAACGTGCCGGGTTGAACTGCCGTGATGCTGTTACCGATCACGATATGGGAGAGCGCCGAGCAATTGCTGAAGGCGTAGTTGCCCAGCTCGGTCACGCCGTGGGGGATGGTGACGCTCGTAAGAGCCGTGCAATAGGAAAAGGCGTACTCGCCGATGGCTGTTACGCTGTCGGGGATGGTGACCGTTGTGAGGTTGGGGTTACTCGCAAAGGCATATGCGCCAATGACGGCGGTGCCGTCAGGGACGGTGACCGAGGAGAGGGCGCCGCCGCAAGCGATCAGGGTTTTGGTGACGGTTTCAAACAGCAGAACGCCGTTGCTGTGGAAGGTGGTATTCCCGCCGCTCACCGTGAACTCGGAAAGGCTGATGCAACCGTCGAAGGCGCCTTGAAGAATGTGCGTCACGCCGCTGCCGATCTTGACCGACTTCAGCTTTTTACACCCTAAAAACGCTTCGCCGGAGATGTATTTGACGCTGTCGGGCAGGACGATGGAGGTGATTGTTGTGCCGTTGTATTGATCCGCATCTCGGTTCATGAAGGCATAGGTGGCAACGCCGCGCGTGCCGTCGCGCAGGGTGACGTCGGCCAGATCCATGTTGCTGTCCACCACCCAGCCGTCCACGTAGTAGATGCCGTCGTCAAAGTCAAGCAGATTTTCGCATTGGTAGAACACCGAATCTCCCAGATTTGTGACCGAATCGGGGATGGTGATGGAGGAAAGGGAGGTGCAACCGGAAAATGCGCGGTCTGCAATCCGTACGAGACCGTCGCTGAGGGTGATCGAAGCAAGTGACGAGCAGTTTCGGAACGCATATGAGTCAATGAGCGTCACGCTGTCGGGGACGGTGACAGAGGTGATGCTGCCGGTGCCCGAAAAGGCATATAAGCCAATGCCCGTCACGCGCTCGCCGTCGGGAGACACGGGTGGGATGCGAAGGTCGGTGTCGGTGCAGGTTCCCATGCCGTCAACGTAGCAGGTGCCGTTCCAATTGGAACTGAAGCGCAGTCCTTGGCTATACGCCGAAAGGTCAATGTCGGGCTGGGTTTCCGTGGGCTCGGATTCGGATTCCTCGGGCTTGCTTGTGGGCTCTGCGGACTCAGATTCGGATTCCGCAGGCTCGCTCGTGGATTCGGTAGGCTCGGATTCCGTGGGCTCACTCTCGGACTCGGTGGATTCGGTGGATTCAGGTTCGGATTCCGTCGGTTGGCTTTCTGTCTCCGAGGCACTTTCGGACGGCGCAGATGTCTCCGCAGACGTGTCCGAGGAGGTGTCCGTCGAGGTGTCCACGGATGCGCCGGAATCGGTTTCCTTGTTCGTGTTCGCGTCGTTTCCGCCGCCGCAGGCGGTCAGAGCCGCGCCCGACAAAAGCAGAGCGGACAGGAGTAGTGCGAGCAGGCGATGTTTTTTCATGATGACATCATTCCTTTCGAATGGATATGTCGCCATTATAGCACTCTTTTCTTTCACTGTCAAGAAAAGTCGATAGAAATTACGGGATCCTTGCCAAAATAGAAGCGCCACGGCGGCTAAAATTCAAATTTGGATTTGTGCCTGCGGCACGGCTCCGGCTCGGGATAGGTTGTCTCGCGCTTGCCATCTCACCCGAGGGAATGGCTCTTCAAATTTGGATTTGTAGGTGAGTTAGGGCGGTCACAGCGTGGGGGTGTCGGGGG
>CAJGEA010000148.1 GCA_904502015.1 uncultured Clostridia bacterium
AGTTTCTGGTGGGGTGTGGGGTGAAACCCCGCAGAAATGCTCCTTACTGCTTATACGTCATCTCGCCGTAGGTGGGGAGGGGCCAGACGTCGGAGGCGACGAGGGTTTCCATCTCGTCCACGGGGGCGCGGAGGGCGGCCATGGCGGGCACGACAAGGTCGCGGAAGGCGCGGGCGACGGCGAGGGTGTCCCCTGCGGCGGCGGCCTCTCGGTCGGCTTGGCGGAGGGCGGCGACGGCGTCGTAGGCGGCGGTATTGAGCTCCGAGAGGCGGGTGATCAGCTCGCGCTCCATGCGGATGGCGGTGGGATCGTCGCACACCGTCAGCTTGGCGCGGGCGGCCTTGCCCAGCTTGGCAATGTAGTCCTCCACGGCGGGGATGATCTGGCGGCTGGCCATGACGATCATGGTCTGCGCCTCGATGTTGAGCACCTTGGCGTAGTTCTCCAGCAGGATCTCCTGACGCGCCTGCAGCTCCACGGGGGAGAGAATGCCGAAGCGGGTAAAGAGAGCCACGTTCTTCTCGGCGGTCAGCGTCTCGCACGCCTCCACGGTGGTGCGGAGGTTGGAGAGTCCGCGGCGGGCGGCCTCGGCCGTCCACTCGGCGGAGTAGCCGTTGCCGTTGAAGATGATGCGCTTGTGGGCGGCGAAGGTCTCCTTGATGACCTGCACGACTGCCGTCTGGAAGTTCTCGGCGCCCTCCAGCTTGTCCGCCATGTCGGCAAGAACGCCGGCCACGGCGGTGTTGAGCATCACGTTGGGCATGGCGATGTTCTGGGACGAGCCGAGGGAGCGGAATTCAAACTTGTTGCCCGTAAAGGCAATGGGGGAGGTGCGGTTGCGGTCGGTGGTGTCCTTGCGGAAGGTGGGGACCGAGGGGATACCGAGGTTCATGGTGGCGGCGCTGTGGTCGGTGTATGCCACATCGCGCACGATGGAGTCAATGATCTCGTCCAGCTCCTCACCGAGGAACATGGAAATGATGGCGGGGGGCGCCTCGTAGCCGCCGAGACGGTGGTCGTTACCGGGATAGGCGACCGAGAGGCGGAGCAGATCCTGATACTCGTCCACGGCGCGCACGATGGCGGCGAGGAAGAAGAGGAATCGGGTGTTCTCACGCGGCGTCTTGCCGGGGTCGATGAGGTTCTTGCCGCTGTCGGTGGTCAGCGACCAGTTGTTGTGCTTACCCGAGCCGTTCACGCCCGCGTAGGGCTTCTCGTGGAGCAGGCAGACGAGGCCGTGTCGCTCGGCGACGAGGCGCATATATTCCATAGTCAGCAGGTTCTGATCCACCGCCATGTTGGTGGTGGCGTAGATGGGAGCCAGCTCGTGCTGAGCGGGGGCAGCCTCGTTGTGCTCGGTCTTGGCGTTGATGCCCAGCTTCCACAGCTCCTCGTCCAGCTCGTCCATGAAGGCGGCGACCTTGGGCTTGATGGGGCCGAAGTAGTGGTCGTCCATCTCCTGACCCTTGGGGGCGGGCGCGCCGAACAGGGTGCGGCCGCAGTAAATCAGATCCTTGCGCTGCTCGTAGTAGTCCTTGTTGACAAGGAAATATTCCTGCTCTGCGCCTACCGTGGTGGTCACGCGGCGGGTGGTGCGGTCACCGAACAGACGCAGGATGCGCAGGCACTGCTCGCTGATGGCGTCCATGGAGCGGAGCAGGGGGGTCTTGGTGTCCAGCGCCTCGCCCGTGTAGGAGCAGAAAGCGGTGGGGATGTAGAGAGTGCCGTCCTTGACGAAGGCGTAGGAGGCGGGGTCCCACGCGGTGTAGCCGCGTGCCTCGAAGGTGGCGCGCAGGCCGCCCGAGGGGAAGGAGGAGGCGTCGGGCTCACCGCGGATGAGCTCCTTGCCCGAGAACTCCATGACCACCTTGTCGCCCGCGAGGGGAGCGATGAAGGCGTCGTGCTTCTCGGCGGTCACGCCCGTGAGGGGCTGGAACCAGTGGGTGTAATGGGTCGCGCCCTTTTCCAGCGCCCAGTCCTTCATGGCGTTGGCGACCACGTCGGCGATGGAGGCATCAATGGTGCGCCCCGTGGCGATGGTCTTGGTCAGGGATTTGTAGACCTCTTTGGGCAGGCGCTGGCGCATGACGTCGTCATTGAAGACCATGCTGCCAAAGAGCTCGGGAACGTGCTTGTTCGACATGGGATATATCCTTTCTCTGCCACGCGGGCAGGCTCTGCCACAGGCAGGGACGAAATCGTATGGGGTAACGTGACCAACCAGAAGGTTGATTTCTAACTAATAAGTAAGGGTCATCCTGAGCGATGCCGCGAAGCGGCGAGTCGAAGGATCACGTGATGGGAAGGAGATCCTTCGACTCGCGGTGCTTTGCACCGCATCGCTCAGGATGACCCGCTTTCTGATAGGGTGGTTTGCTCGGGATGACGGGTAATTTTTATGTGAATTTCATATAAAAGCGGGCACCATCGGCAGCAGGTAGACCATTACCAGATCCACAGCCAGCGCCGTGCCAGACGCGCCGAGGGCGACGGTGAGCAGGGAGCGGTTGCAGAAGGCGAGGATCAGGGCGACCGCCGTGCCGCCGATGGCCGAGGGGAGGGATCCCGTGGCGTAGAACACCGAGGGGAAGGTCATCGCGCCCAAGACGGCGTAGGGGACGTAGCACAGAAAGCTGCGGAAGAAGGTGGACTTGATCTCGCGACGGAAGAGGGTGAAGGGAAGCATGCGGATAAGGTAGGTCATGCCCGCCATCACGAGAATATAGAGAGCCAGCCGCCCGACGGTGGGCAGGGGCGTATCGACCGCAAACACGGCGGTTGCGTTGGATAGCATCATGCCGCCACCTCCCCTTCGGTGGACTCATGGGGCGCGGGGACGGGGAAGAACACCGCCGCCAGCACCGAGGCGACCACCGCGCTGATGATGAGGGCAAAGCCGCCCGACAGGAAATCAAAGAGCGGAACGTAGTAGAAAATGCAGGAAAGCGCCACTGCGGTGCAGACCGCAAACAGCACCCCGCGCTCGCGGCGGGCGGGGGGGATGATGATGGCGATGAACATCCCGTAGAGCATCAGCCCCAGCGAGTTTCGTACCATGTCGGGGAGTATTGCGCCCGCGAGCGCGCCCAGCGCCGTGCCTACTGTCCAGCCGATATAGGGGGCGGTGGAGAGGCCCGCGAAGTAGTTGCGCCCCACCCGCTCGGACTTGGTGGATGCTACCGCGAAGATCTCGTCGGTGATGAAGCAGGAGAGCAGCATGCGCCACGGGGTGGCAAAGCTCTTGTCCAGCCTCTGGGAGAGGGACAGCGCCATGAGGGAGTAGCGGACGTTGATGACGAGCTGAGTCAGCGCCATCTCCACCATGCCGCCCCCCGCGAGGATGATGCCAAGCCCCGCGAGCTGGCCCGCCGAGGTGAGGTTGGTCATGGATATGAGAATGGCGATGAGGGGGGAGAGGCCGCCTGCCACCACCGCGATGCCAAAGCCGAAGGATACCGACAGGTAGCCAAGGCCGATGGGCACGCCGTCGCGCAGGCCCTCCTTGTATGTGTAAAATTGTTTCATGGGAAGCTCCGTTCGTGGGAGATTGAGGTAGGCACACCTCTTGCATTCTACCATTATACCGCAAAACTGTCCGCCTTGCAAGACCCGCGAGGCAAAAAATGCAATTTTTTGCGGTAGAAAAGGAAGTTTCTGCGCAATTCCACTTTACAAAATGCGGTTTTTCGGGTATGATATAAATATAAGTGATACATACAACAAGATAAGGAATCAACATGACCTACACCCAAACAGGACGCATTATCAAAATGACAGGCGGTCTCTACACCGTGCGACTCGATTGCACTTCTGACACCCCCACCCCGCTTGACGGGATCCCGTTAGACGGGACGCCCTTGGACGGGCAGACCGTGGAATGCCGCGCGCGCGGCAGCTTCCGCCACGAGCATACCTCCCCCCTCGTGGGCGACCGCGTGACGGTGCAGTATGACCACACCTCCTTCGTCACAGACGGGGAGGGGCATGCCGTGCCCAGCGCTGACCGCACGGGGCTCATGATCGCGGGGATTCTGCCCCGCCGCAACAGCCTCATCCGTCCCCCGTTGGCCAACGTAGACGTGATGCTGGTGGTGATCGCCGCCGCATCCCCCGACCCCGATATTCCCACCATTGACAAGCTCTTGTCCATCCTGGAGTTCAACCGCATCGAGCCCGTGATCGTCATTGGCAAGAGCGAGCTGGATGCGGAAAGCGCGACCTCTCTCGCCGCCCTCTACGGAGGCGCGGGCTACCGCACCTTCGTGCTGAGCTGTCACACGGGCGAGGGCGTGGAGGACTTCTCCCGCTTTGCCCATACCGAGCTCTGCGGCAAGATCACCTCGGTCGCGGGCGCGTCGGGCGCGGGCAAATCCACCTTGCTCAATACCGTTTTCTCGGCGCTGAACCTCGTGACGGGGAATATCAGCGAGAAGATCGGGCGGGGCAAGAACACCACCCGCCACACCGAGCTCTTTGATCTGCCCTGCGAGGGTGGCAATCCTGCCGAGCGGGGCTACATTGCCGACACAGCGGGATTTTCACTTCTGGATTTCGAGCGGTTCGATTTCTTTGACCTCGACGACCTCGCCGCCACCTTCCGTGAGTTCCGTCCCCTGCTGGACGGCTGCCGCTACACCGACTGTACCCACACCACCGACGAGGGTTGTGCCATCGTCGCCGCCGTGCGGGACGGCCGCATCGCCCCTTCCCGCCATGCCTCCTACCGCGAGCTCTACACCACCCTCAAGGAAAAGAAGAGGTGGAAGTGAACCGGTATTCGATTGTAAGGTTTTCAAATTTGGATTTATCGGCCACCTGCGGTGGGGCTTTGGATCGGGGATGGGTAGCATAAACCCAGCCATCTCACCCGATGGGATGCCCTACGGGCGGATCTTCAAATTTGGATTTGTCGGTGGGTTTGATACCCAAGCCTTAACGGGTCATTCTGAGCGGAGGGCGAAGCCCGAAGTCGAAGAATCTCTTTCCCCAAGCGTGATCCTTCGACTCCACCGCTTTGCGGTGTCGCTCAGGATG
>CAJGEA010000149.1 GCA_904502015.1 uncultured Clostridia bacterium
GCAATATTTTTTGAAGGTTCTTGAGGGGGTGTGGGGGAACTTCTTTCAAGAAGTTCCCCCACAGTCGTTCTCCTCGCCTCCCCGATAAATCCAAATTTAACATTTCGGACTTCGCAATTCAAGCAAATGCGCCACGGCGGGGATGGACTCGCCCTGCTTGATGCTGTCGGGGCTCATCATCGCCCCCGTCGCCATAAAGAGCATCCGACGGATCTTGCCGACGGCGAGGGCAGGGAGCAGATACCCGCCCAGCACCACGGCGGCACAACCGCACCCCGAGCCGCCGCTGTGGGTGTCCTGCGTGTTGCGGGAAAAGATCATGCGCCCGCAATCGTTGTACTGCGTCGATATATCCAAGGCCTTGGCGCTCATGAGGTCGCAGAGGATACGTCCGCCCTCCCAGCCGAGGTCGCCCGTGACGATGAGATCGTAGTCGGCGGGGGTAGTGTGGCTCGCCGAAAAGTAGCGCGTCAGGGTGGATTCCACGGCGGGCGCCATCGCCGCGCCCATGTTGTTCGCGTCGTTCACGCCTCGATCCAGCACGATGCCCGCCATACCCGCGGTGACGCGCGCCATTGCCTGCTCATTTGCCAAAGGCGGCGCCTTGAGAACGAATCCACCTGCCCCCGTCACCGTCCATTGCCCCGTGGGGGGTCGCTGACCGCCGTACTCCACGGGGGTGCGGAACTGCCGCTCGGCGGCGGCATTGTGCGACGATGTCACGGCGGCGGCGATTTCGGCATGGCCGCCCGTGATCATGGCGGAGGCCAGGAGAAGCCCCTCGGCGCAGGTGGAGCAAGCGCCGTACAGCCCAAAGTAGGGCACGTCATAGGAGAGCAGCCCGTAGGACGAGCCTACGCACTGGTTGAGTAGGTCGCCTGCGAAGAGCAGATCCACGTCACTTACCGCCACCCCTGCCTTGCCCATGGCGGTGGCAAACGCCATGCGCTGCATCTCGGATTCGGCCTTCTCCCACGTGTCCTGCCCGAAACGATCCTTGTCGTTGTAGTAGTCGAAGCAGTGACCGAGCGGCCCCGCGTGCTCCATGCCGCCCACCACCGTGCCTGCCGCGCAAACGGCGGCGTTCAGTTGAATGATTCCTTGACTCACGGCTCATCCTCTCCTTGCGTATCGAATGTTTTGCCATTATTGTCCCCCGATTCTCTTGCAATATGCCTCGGAATGTGGTATAATGAAAAAAATGAACCACATAAAGGAGTTCCGTATGCTCAATTTTTGCGTTGGAGATACCGTCCACGGCTTTCGCGTATTACGCGAGGGCGACGTTCCGTATCTGAATGCTCACTATATCAAGCTGGAGCACGTCGCCACGGGCGCGGCTCTCTACTATACCGACCGCGACGACGGTCAGCTCGTGTTCTCGGTGGGCTTTCGTACCCTGCCCGAGGACGATACGGGCGTGTTCCACATCCTGGAGCATTCCTGCCTGGACGGTTCGGAGAAGTATCCCTTGAAGGAGCCATTCGTCAATTTGATGAAGACCTCCATGGCGGTGGATCTCAATGCCGTGACCTGCTCGGACACCACGCTGTACTACTTCATTTCCACCAACGAGCGGGATTACCACAATCTCATGACGGTGTATCTCGACGCCGTGTTCTTCCCGAAGCTGCTCACCGACCGCCGCATTTTTGAAAAGGAGGCGTGGCACCTTGAGCCTGACGGAAACGGCGGTGTCAAATGCTCGGGCGTGGTGTTCAACGAGATGCAGGGCAACGACAATAACCCCGCCTACACTTTGTGGAAGCAGAACGAGCGCCAGCTTTTCCCTGACCTGCCCATCTCGCACAATTCGGGTGGTGATCCCGCGGCCATCCGTACCCTGACCTACGAGCAGTTTACCGACACCTACCGCCGTTTTTACAGCGCGAATAACGCTATTTTCTACCTTTCGGGCCACCTGGAGCTCGCCGACGCCCTGCGGGAGCTCGACGGGGTACTGATCCGCCGCGGCAAATCGGCGATCGCCCCGCCCGCCCCCGCGCCCATGCAAAGCCCCGTGATCAGTCCGGACGGCGTGGCCTACTACCAGCTCGGGGAAACCGAGGAGGAGGCAGGTAATACCCGCCTCATGCTGTCCTTCGTCATGGAGGGGGAGCGCGACACCGCGAACGCATTGGCCATGAACGTTCTCGGCCGCTACCTCGCCGAGAATACCGAATCCCCCTTGTCCCGCGCCGTGCTGGATGCGGGCGTTGGCCAGGCCTTTTTCATGGAGTGCGACGCAAGCTACCATCAGCCCGCAATCGGCTTTTCGCTCGGCAAATCCGACCCCGAGCAGGCCGAGCGATTCCGTGACGTGATCCTGCAAACGCTTTCCAACATGACGGCCGAGGGGCTGGACAAGGAACGCCTGCGCAATCTCGTGGATTGCCACGAGGTCATCTGTCGCCGTTCGGCGCTCTCTCCCCGTGTGGGTTTTGGACTTATGGATTCTTTCCTCCGTAGCCATGTGCAGATAGGGGATGTTACCACGCCTGACGATCTGGCCATCATCCGTGCGCGCATGGATGCCGACGAGCGCTATTTTGAGTCGCTGATTGAAAGACATATTCTGAACAGCCGCCACTGGGCTCTCACCCGCGCCATCCCCTCCCGCACCGTGGCCGCTGAGAAGCGCGCCGTCATGGATGCGTGGCTGGCCTCCGAAGCTGAGCGCCTGCACGCGGAGGGGAAGTACGGCGAGCTGGAACAAAATATCGAGGCGCTCAACGCCTACCTCACCGCCCCTGATTCCCCCGAGGACGAGGCGAAAATCCCGCACCTCACCCCCGCGGACATTGAAACCAGAACCAAGGCAAGGGATGCCGAGATTATGACCACTGCCGTAGGGTGTGCGGAGGCGACCTCTCTGCGCTTTGACGTGGATTCCAGCGGCATGACACAAGCTGGCATTCTGTTTGACATGAGCCGCCTTGACGGGGACGCGCTGTTCTACGCCCGTTGCCTGTGCAAAGCACTCCTGAGTTTGCCCACCGCGTGCCATACCGTTCCCGAGCTGACCGACCGCTGGGTGGTACTGCAATCCAATGCCAACGTAGGCATTCTGTCGGACGGCAAGGGAACGAGCTACCTCTCTCTGGAGGTAGACGCCCCCGAGGATCAACTGACCGAGGCGGTTGCTACGCTGGACGAATACGTCCGCGAGGTGGTGTTCGACCGTGAGATCCTTCGCCACATCTTCTCAACGGCGGCCCACGTGCGGATGGGGATGATCCGCGGCGGCAGTAACACCGCCCTGCGACTTGGCACGCGCACTCTCACCCGCGCGGGTGTTGTGGACGAATATATGTACGGTGAGTCGGCCTACCGTCGTTTCTCAGAGCTGGCCGACCGTTTTGACGATCATGCCGACGCTCTGGTGGAGGGAATGCGGCGCGTGTGGCTTGAGCTGACGCAAAACGTGCAGCCCATGGCGTTCCATATCGGTAGCGCGGAGTCTTATGCCGCCTGGATCAAGGCCACGGCGCAGACGTCGGTTGCCCGTGACGTGACGAGCGTGGCTCCCGCAGAGCTGGCATTGTTTCCCCGCGTCAATACCGCCCTGACCGTGGAGGGTGAGGTCAATTACTGCGCCGCCTTGATGGATACAACCGAGATTGGTGGGTTTACCCCTCGCCGTTGGATCGTGAGCGACTATCTCAATAGTAAGTATTTCTGGGACGAGATCCGTGCCAAGGGCGGCGCGTACGGCGCATCCGCCACGGCCTCCCGTCAGGGCATCGTTGCCTACGCGTCCTACCGCGATCCCCGCGTGGCCGATACCTACGCTGTGTTTGACCGCCTGCCCGATTGGTTGGAGGCAAACCTGCCCGAGCAGTCTGAGATTGATTCCATGATCGTCAGCACGGTGGGCTCGTCCTATTTTCCGCCCTCGGGCCCGATGGACAAGGGACGCGCGGCACTCAACCGCTACCTCATGGGACTGACGGCGTCCGACATTCAGACCGAAATTACCGAGCTGCTCGGGACGTCGCAGGCGGATTTCATCGCTTACGCCGCCACCGTCCGCACGCTCATGCAGGAGGGCAAGATCCTCCGCACCGCCCTCGGCAACGCCGATGCCATCTGCGCGTCGGGGCACTTTGACGGGGCGAACGTCCGCGAGCTGTGATCCATACATCACCCACCGAAAGGAGCGTATATGTCCGACAGACCCATCGTGGTGTCCATTGCAGGGATGCCCAAGAGAAAGCAGAAGAAGATCGTCAAGCGCATGACGAAGGAGGTCGTGCGGGATAAGCAGTACCGCAAGACCCTGCGCCGCTGCGCGGAGCCCGTGCCGAAGGAGGTCGCCACCGCCACCGCCAAGGCCGCCGTGCAGGCAACTCTCGGCACCAAAACGGGCAACCCCGCCGTGCCTCCCAAAAAGACCGCGCTGGAGCGGTATACCGAACTGGTCGCCGCGTTTGCCAAGGCGCGCCGTGCCTATCGCAAAAAGCAGAAGAAACAGCTCAAGGCCGCAAAGCGGGACGGCTACAACCCCAAAACGGGACTCTATAAGCTCGCCAAGGCACCAAAGGTCACAAAGGCCAAGCGCCTCAAGCCCTATAAGGCGAAGAAGAAGAAATAATGTAATCCCTCAAATTTGGATTTATCTGTCTGTTTGATATCTGTTTTTATGTACTTTTCTCCCACCAGCGGGAGAAAAGTACCAAAAGAGGCGCCGCATAAGGGAAAACCTACGGTTTTTCCTTATGTATCCTTTTCCCTTGATGGTGGGCGCACGCGGCACAGCCGCGTTTGATCGCGCCCCATACACACCTATACCCATAGTGCCGAGTTGTTGCCAAGCGTGGCAACCAACTCGGATAGTCACAGAGCGCGCGAGATGGGAAGGTGTTTTAGCAAAGGGAAAGTCAGCCGTAATTTGGCTTCGACAGGTAGGATGATGCTCAGCATTTAACAAGTATCAA
>CAJGEA010000150.1 GCA_904502015.1 uncultured Clostridia bacterium
CGATCTCCACCAGCCCTACGCTCTGGGACACGATGGCGGCGTACAGACAGAGTCGCAGGCAAAAGCCGAAAGCCTCGCCGCCCCGTCCACCCACCGTGTCACGGAACTGCCGCAGGACGGCGGCAAGGAGCAAAAGCCCGACCAGAGTGCAGAGCAGACGCACGGCGTCCCCCAGCCGTAATCCGATTGCATCGAGTAATGCTCCCAGCAGATACCGAAGGTCGCAGAGCTCCCCGATCGCATCCACCGCTTCCTCGGCATCCGAGGAAAATATCCCGTCGGGCAGAGCCTCGGCCAGCGAATCATCCAAAGCCCCCTCCACGTCGGCAAATGAGGGAGGCATGGTCTGTGCCTCTTCCTCATTTCCATCGGCACGCACGGGGACGACCGCCGCAAGGAGAAGGAGAAGGCAGAAGGCGACGCACGTGCAAAGTTGCCTCATCCGCCCCCTCCTCCCAACAGACCCGTTACCGCCCCGAGCACCTCCCGTACCAAGGGGAGCGAGAGGAGCAGGATCTCCATCTTGCCTGCCATCTCCACCCATGAGGCAAGCCCTGCCTCTCCGCTGTCCCGACAGATGCCCGCCGTGATCTCGGTCAGGAATGCCAAGCCCAGCGCCTTGAGCAGGGTGGCCCACGTCCCCTCGGGGAGGGAATCGCCGCCACTCGGAGCGAGGGCACGGATGGCGCTCACCGCCTCCCCCACCGCCGCGATCAGAAACCCGCCGAATAGCACCGCCCCCGCCATGCGGAGAAGCGGTGCCCACTCGGGTCTGTGCTGGCGCAAAAGCAGGAGGGCGACGAGAAGGAGCAGGGCGAGCGCGCCGATCTTCGTCCCATCCATGTCAGAACCCGAACACCGAGCAGATGAGGTCAAACAGCTCGGCGATCTCCTCCACCAGCAACAGCAGAACCACCACGATGCCCGATAGCGTTACCAGCATGGACTGCTCGTCCCGTCCCGACTTGGAAAGAAGCTGGGTGGCGACCGAAACCAGGATCCCCACCCCCGCGACCTTGATGATCAAGCTAATATCCACGTTGCCTGTCTTCCTTTCATTTACTGTTCATGTATGTTCTACCATAGGAGAATGGCCATACCCAGCGCAGTGCAGAGACACAGCGTGCCGCTCATCCGCGCCCGTGCGGGCAGCACCTCGCACAGCCGCCCCCGTTCCTCGGTCAAAGCCTCGATGTAGTAGGTACACCGCGTGACCTGCTCGGTGCGGCTGGTGTGTCCCAGTTCCCCCGAAAAGGCTTGTAGTAGCCGCTCCACCTCGGGCTCAAGGTAGGCGCGGCTCTCGCGGATCAGCGAGGGAAAGGGTTGCTCCCATCCCATGCGCCCCGCAAGGGGTTCATCCTCCCGTCGGCGGCGTGATTCACCCAGGCAGACCGATACCAACGCGGGATCGGCACGTCGCAGGATCTCTTCAATGGGCGCGGCGTAGCAGTCAATTTGCCCCCGAATGTAGAGGAGCAGGGAAATGTAGCCGTCCAGCACCGCCAGCCGCCGCCGCTCGAAGCGCGATACCGTCACCGACAGATATCCGCCTGCGACCAACAGAAGTAAGGCGCCGAAAAATTTTAGGATCATACAACACCCTCCACTTCGCTCATTGTCCCGCGGCAATGACACCGGCCGCCTGCTCCCATCGTGTCACGTCGTAGAGAAAACCGCCCTGCCCGTCCCGTCGGATGCCCACGTAGGCGGAAAACAGCCGTGCCTCGTGGAGCCTGCGAATTCCCGTTCGGCATAGCAGCTCAGTGAGATCTCCCGCGTGCGCGGTGGCTACCAAGGGCACTCCCCCGTGGTGCGCCGCCTCCATCGCCGCCGCTTCGCTCGCGTCCCCGATCTCGTCGCAGAGGATGACCTGCGCGCTCATGGTGCGGGTGGCGATCTCAATGCCCAGCGCACGGGGGTAGCCCGAGAGAACGTCCAGGCAAAGTCCCGCGCCGCCCTCCTCAAAGCCCAATTCTCCCCTCGTGTCCACGATGACGGTGCGCCACGGGTCATATCCCCCCGCCAGCTCGGCGGCGACACCGCGGAGCAGGGTGGTTTTTCCCACACCGGGCGGGGCATAGATCAGAATACCGCCCGCGCGCCCCTCGGCCACGGTCGTGTGCCGAAGCAGGTCGGCGATCTCACGCCCCACCGCACGGCGGTGACAGGGAAGGCGGATGTTCAACGCGTGGATGGTCTTGACTCCGATCACGCGCCCGCCCTCGCAGGTGGCCAACCCCGCCACCCCCACCCGCACGCCTCCCGATAGGGTGACGTACCCTTGGTGGATGGTTTCGCTGTAAGCGTAGGGCGAGCCGCCGCACATACGGTCAAGAAGCTCACGAAGTTCTCCTGCCGAAAGGATTACCGAGGTCAGAATATTTCGTCCCCCCACGGTCAGGGAGGCACACCGCCCCGCCCGCAAGCGGATTTCCTCAACTGCGCCCCCACCCCCGCGGAGGTGGGATTCCAACGCCGCCAACACACGGGGCGGCAGGAGCCGCAGAAGCGCGACACACTCCGAGGGCGGCGCGGGGGGCACTTCCACCGCCATTGCGGTCGGAGAGCCGCTACCCACCGATAGCGCCGCGCCGCCTTGACAGAATACCGTCCTCACAATCCGCCACCTCCCCCTTGTCGCTTGATACACTATATGGGACATACCTTGGAGATAGAACACGCATACCCACGTAAAAAAGCCCTCGGCTTGGCGTTCGCCAAGCCGAGGGCTTCGGTGTTGTATCGAAAAAATTACTTAAGCATCTTGGAAAGGGCATCGGAGGCGCTTGCCAGAGCCTCGTCGATCTTGGACAGATCCTGACCGCCGGCCATGGCGTTGTCGGGGCGTCCGCCGCCCTTACCGCCCGTGACGGCGGCAACGGCACCTACCAGCTTACCGGCGTGTGCGCCTGCGGCCACGGCATCCTTACCTGCGCAGGAGAGGAACTTGACGCTACCCGCGTCCGAAATGGCGATGACAGCCACGGCATCGGGGCAGGTGTCCTTGATGCGGTCGGTCATGGAGCGGGCGATATCCACGGCCATGCCGGGGATGTGAGCGGTGATGAGCTTCACAGCACCAACGGCAACGGCACCTGCCAGCAGGTCGGTGACCTGTGAGGCGGCAACCTTGGCGTTGAGCGCGTCGATCTCCTTGTGAGCGGAGGAAAGCTCACCCTGGAGCTGAGCGGCCTTGGCGGCGATGTCAGCAGGGTTGTTGACCTTGAGCTTGTCGGCGGTGGCGTGGATCAGCTCGTCCTTCTTGGAGATGAGTTCCAGCACGCCCGTGCCGGTCACAGCCTCGATACGGCGCACGCCTGCGGCAACCGAGGACTCGGAGACGATCTTGAAGAGACCGATCTTACCGGTGTTGTCCACGTGCGTACCGCCACACAGCTCGATGGATTTCTCACCCATACGAACCACGCGCACGGTTTTTCCGTACTTCTCGCCGAACAGAGCCATAGCGCCCAGTGCCTTGGCCTCGTCGATGCCCATCTCGGTCATAGAGCCCTCGGCGGCCAGCAGGATCTCGGTGTTGACCAGATCCTCTACCTGTGCGATCTCCTCGGCGGTCATAGCGGCGAAGTGGGTGAAGTCGAAGCGGCAGATCTTGTCGGAAACGTAAGAGCCTGCCTGCTCAACGTGCGTGCCCAGCACGGTACGGAGGGCGTTCTGCAGCAGGTGAGCGGCCGAGTGGTTGCGCATGATGGCCTTGCGGCGGGGAATCTCAACGGTAACGTGGACGGTATCACCCGCCTTGAGGCTACCGCTCATAACGGTGGCGAGGTGAATGTATACGCCGTCGGACTTCTGGGTGTCGTTGATCTTGAGCGACAGACCCTCGGCGGTGATAGAACCGGTGTCACCAATCTGGCCGCCGCCCTCGCCGTAGCAGGGGGTTTTGTCCAGGATCACGGTGACGTCGCCCTCGGAGACCTCGTTGACAGACAGATCGTCCACGATCAGGGCGATGACCTTGGCATCGGCTCTGAAGCTGTCGTAGCCCACGAACTCGGTCTTGGGCAGGTCGGCCAGCAGAGTCTTGGAGGCATTCGACCAGCCGCTGATGTTGGCACGGGCGGCGCGGGCGCGCACCTTCTGCTCCTGCATCAGCTCGACAAAGCGGTCGTTGTCGTAGGTCATGCCTGCCTCCTCGATGATCTCACGGGTGAGATCGATGGGGAAGCCAAAGGTATCGTACAGCTTGAAGGCATCCTCGCCGCTGATCTCGGTCTTACCCTCAGCGCGGGCGGCTTCAATGACGTTGTTCAGAATGCTCAGGCCCGCGTCGATGGTTGCGTCAAAACGCTCCTCCTCGAGGGACAGTACCTTGAGAACGTAGTCGCGCTTCTCGACCAGCTCGGGGAATGCGCCCATGTTTTGGTCCATAGCGACCTTGCACAGCTCCACGAGGAACTCGTGGTTGATGCCCAGCAGCTTGCCGTGGCGGCAGGCTCGGCGGATGATGCGGCGAAGCACGTAGCCGCGGCCCTCGTTGGAGGGGATAACACCGTCGGCGATCATGAACATAGCCGACTTGATGTGGTCGGTGCAAACGCGGATGGAAATATCGTTGTTCTTATCGGCACCGTACTCCTTGCCCGCGATCTCGCAGACCTTGTCCAGGATGGCGCGGTTGGTGTCTACGAGGAACATGTTGTCCACGTCCTGCATGACGCAGGCCAGACGCTCAAGGCCCATGCCCGTATCGATGTTCTTCTGTGCCAGCTCCTCGTAGGTGCCGTCACCCATATTATTGAACTGCGAGAATACGTTGTTCCAGATCTCCATAAAGCGGTCGCAGTCGCAACCGGGCTTACAGTCGGGCGAGCCGCAACCGTATTTGATGCCGCGGTCA
>CAJGEA010000151.1 GCA_904502015.1 uncultured Clostridia bacterium
ATCCCCCTCCCCGCCATGCCCCTCACCCCCAACGGCAAGGTGGACAGGAAGCTACTCGGGGAACGCGCAAGGGGCGTTGCCCCTTGACCCCACCAGACCCCTTTTTGCAAAAAGGGGTCTGGACTCCCAAAAACCTTCAAAAAGGATTTTTTGAAATTTGGGAAAGGATTTTTTATTAAAGTTTTTGAGGAGTCCAGAGGAACTTTTTTCAAAAAGTTCCTCTGGCGGGGTCAAGGGGTGGAACCCCTTGCGTAGTCATACCTTACAGTTGCTCCCAGAGCTCGGCGTGGGGAGCGGCGATGACGGCGGAGTTGCAGAAGAGGCCCTGATCCTTGGCGTACTGAGAGCCTGCCTCGACGGCGGCGGTCACGTCGCCCACGTCACCGGTGACGAGAACCATACCCTTACCGCCCATACCGCGGGAGAGGCGCAGCTCGTGGATGGCGACCTTAGCGGTCTTAGCGGCGATATCGGCGGCCTTGATGGTGGAGGAAGCGGAGTAGGCCTCGATGATACCAAGGCTACCCTCGCGGACGCCACTCTGGGTGCCGAAGAGAGCGGTGATAACCTGCTCGTCGATGCGGCCAATGATGGCGGCGTCGATCACGCGATCGTCAAAGCGGCCCTTGACCAGCTCAACGGAAGCGGTCACGTCGGCGATGGCGCCGGTCAGAATGATCTCATACTTGCCGGGGCAGGAGGGGTGAGCCGAGATCAGTCGAACGCCTGCGCTCTTGAGTGCGGCGTCGGTGGCTTCGATGCCCTTGGCGATGCTCTTCAGTTCAATAATACCAATTGCCTGATACATGGTGATTTATTTCCTTTCTAATCCCTTATGCTTCAATGACGATGCGGGTGTTGTCCACAAAGGTTACACGGCCGCTGATGGATGCGTACTGGGGAACCGACAAGCCGGTGCCGCAGTTGGCGATGAGCTGACCCTCGGTGACGGTGTCGCCAACGGCAACAGCGGGAACGGAGGGAGCGCCGATGTGCTGGGACATACGGATCTCGACCTTCTTAGCCGAGAGCTTCTCGGGAACGTAGGTGGGGTAGCGGTCATAGCGGGCAACGCCCAGCATTTCCTTCCACTTACCTGCGTTGAGCATGCGGCTCTCGCGGTCGATGTGAGCGGTGAATACCTCCTCGGGACCGGCCACGTAGCGGATGCGGTTCTTGGCGAGGATGGCCTTGTATTCCTTGATGACCTGCATGGGGGAGATACCCTGGCAGCAAGCGAAGGTGCCGCAGATGTCACAAGCACAGCAGAGGCTGGCGTTCTTGACCAGCTCGGGGGTCATCTGAGCGGCGGAGAGGGTGGAGCGCACCATCTTGTGAGGCTCGATGGGATAACCCATGAGGTGACGGGGGCACATATCGGTGCAACGGGAGCACTGGCAGCAGACCGAAGCCGCCATACGGAGATTCTCCTCGGCGGTGCGGAGCTTGCCGACCACGGCGGGGATGTGGTTGGGCAGGATCAGGAGTGCCTTGGTGGTCTTGGTGACCACGTCTACGTTGGGATTCTTGATGAAGCCCATGGAGGGGCCGCCGTCGATGACCGAGTGGTTGTCGTCCACCGTGACCCTGCAGGCGGCGAGCACGTCGGCGATCTTCATGCCGATGGGGGCCTTAATGCAGAGAACCTCGGGGACGTCACCACCGATGGTGATCCACTTCTCGGTAACGGGCTGGTTCTTGTTTACGGCGAGCGCCACGTTGTAGAGGGTCTCGGCGTTGTAAACGATGACACCCTGCGTGATGGGCAGGTTGCCGGGCTTAACCAGACGGCCCGTAGCGGTGTAGATCATGTTGATCTCGTCACCCATGGGGTAGACGTTGGGCATGTGCTTGATAAATACACCCTCAGCGAGCTTCTGACCGTCGGTAAGGCCGAGCTTGAGTGCGCGGTAGCCTTTGACGCAGAGCAGACCCTGCGGAATGTTGGCGAATTCCATCACGAGGCGCATACCGGTCACGATCTCGTCCAGATGCTCCTTCATGAGAGTGAGATCGGTGTAGATCAGGGGCTCACACTCAACGGCGTTCACCAGCAGGAGGGAAGCGCCGTCGGCGAGCTTGCCGTAGGAGGGGAAGCCTGCGCCGCCCGCGCCCACAACACCCTGCGCCTGAAGAATGTCTTTCAGTTGAATATCAGTAGCCATGGTCGTTATTCATCGCCCCAATGGGGCAAAGTCCTTTCGCTTAGTTCTGGATTTTGTCGATGATGCCTGCAACGACGGCATCCACGGGGGAATCGGGGTCGCCGACGGCGACGCGGGCGCTGCTGCCCGTGACGATAAGCACGTCCTCGCCGATGCCTGCGCTGATGCTGCGATCCACAGCCACGATGTACTTATCGGTGAGCTGGTCGTTCTCGATCAGGCGGATCTCAAGGAACTTGTAGCCCCCGAGAGCGCTGAATTTGTGCGTGGAAACGATGTGTCCCACAACTTTTCCTTTAAGCATGATAGTACCGTATCCTTCTATGGTGATGGGGATGGGAATCAGTCCTTGGCAACCGTGACGGTGCTGCCGTTCTTGAATCCAACGGCGTTGGCATCGTCGGTGTCCACGTGCATCTCAAGGCAGAACTTGTCGCTGACGCGGATCTGCACGTCGAACCAGCGGGTGCGCTTGGTGCCGCTGAAGGCATCCACGTTGATGTAGTCGCCGTCCTTGACGCCAAAGCGAGCGGCGTCGGCGGGGCTCATGTGGATGTGACGGTTGGCGATGATGCAACCCTCCTTGAGGGTGACGATTCCCTTGGGGCCAATGATGGTGATGGGGGCAGAGCCGTCCAGCGAGCCCGACTCACGCACGGGAGGCTTGACCTTGAGAACGTAGGAGTCGGTCACGGCGATCTCTACCTGGCTCTGCTTACGCAGAGGGCCAAGCACGCGCACACCCTCGATGGGGCGCATGGAGGGGCCGATGATGGTCAGCTGCTCCTTGCAGGCGTACTGACCGGGCTGGGAGAGATCCTTAATGGGGGTCAGCTCGTAGCCCTTTCCGAACAGAACATCCAGATCCTCGCGGCTGAGGTGAATATGACGGTTGGAAATACCCACCGGAATGGTGTCACCGCCTGCGGCGGGAGCGTCCATTTCGGAAATGACTTTTTTTACGATCGCTTCGATCGACTGTGCATTCAGTTCCATGAAATCAAAACCTCTTTCTTCCTTTTATTATATATAACGCAAATTGAAACATGAGCGGCCTTCTCACGGGAGGTGAGGAGATCATTCATGCGCCGATTTGCGGTGCGGGGGAGTCGGTAGTCGGGGGCCAAGCCCCTTCCATTGGGAAAGGGGCTTGGCGGGTCCCGCGCTCAAGCTTAGATCTTGGGCAGGAGCTTGTCCACGTCGGTGTGGGGTCTGGGGATGACGTGGGTAGCGATAACCTCACCCAGTCTGGAAGCGGCAGCGCCACCGGCCTCGACGGCAGCCTTAACGGCACCGACGTCGCCACGAACCATGACGGATACGAGACCGGAACCGATCTTCTCAGAGCCGATCAGGGTAACGTTAGCGGCCTTAACCATTGCATCAGCTGCCTCGATTGCAGCTACGAGACCACGGGTCTCAACCATACCAAGAGCTTCGTTCATTGTAATTTCCTCCTATGAAAATTTACATTAAATAATGTTTACGGAATGTAGTGTGAAGTTCAGACGGCCTCTTCGGGGTCAGTCTTGAGGAACTTCATGATGCTTTCGTGAGGACGAGCAATGACCTCACACAGCTTGACGTCGCCGATCTCCAGCGCGGCGGCCTTGCCTGCCTCAGCGGCGGCTTCAACAGCCGAAACCGAGCCCTCGACAACGACGGTGACGAGACGACCGCCAAGGCGCTTCTCCACGTGAATGAGCTTCACGTCGGCGGCCTTGATCATGGCGTCCAGTCCGACAATGGCGGTAACCATTGCCTGCACTTCGAGAAGTGCGATTGCCTTTGTCTCTGCCATTTTTCATTGACCTCAACTTTCTTAGCAGTGGTGGGGGAGTCAGATTACGTGACCTCCCCCGCCGTTTGTCGGAAGACAGTCTCGGTTATGACTTAGTGGATGGAGGGCAGGAGCTTGTCCACGTCGGTGTGGGGTCTGGGGATGACGTGAGTAGCGATAACCTCACCCAGTCTGGAAGCGGCAGCGCCACCGGCCTCAACGGCTGCCTTAACGGCACCGACGTCGCCACGGACCATGACGGATACGAGACCGGAGCCGATCTTCTCGGAGCCGATCAGGGTTACGTTAGCTGCCTTAACCATTGCATCAGCAGCCTCGATTGCGGCAACCAGGCCGCGGGTCTCTACCATACCAAGAGCTTCATTCATTGTTGTATTCTCCTTAAATAAATTATTTTTTAATTGGTTTATGTGGTGGCGGCGAGATCAGACTCTCTTACCGTCAACCGTGGTGTAGTTCCGGAGCTTGTCGCGTCCGGTAGCGGTCAGGTGGGCGAACCACTCGACCTGGGGATCCAGTCCCGCATTGATCTTCGAGGTGATGTACAGTCCGCGCTCCTCGGCAACGGCCACACCCGCATCGTGAGCGGCCTGAACCGCGGCGGGATCACCCTCGAACTTGACGACCATGACCAGCGGCACCTCGCATTTGTCAGCGTTGGCGGGCTTGTTACGGTCGATGGCGACTACCTCAACGTCAGCGGCCTTCGCAACGGCGTCGGCGACTACGATGGAGGTGGCAAAGCCATACACTTCAATCATTCCAAGAGCTGCCATGTTGGTAACTCCTTTTCTCAGTCAGCGATGTAGGCGATCTTGATGCCCTTTTGCGCGACGTTGGTCTCCATAG
>CAJGEA010000152.1 GCA_904502015.1 uncultured Clostridia bacterium
CTTGTACCCAAGATCCTTTGCCCGGCAAAGCATTTCCTTGTCAAACTTTCCCTCCGGCGGGCGAAAATATTTCGCCATCTCCACTCCCGTGCAGTCGCGGCAAGCATCCTCCATGCGCCCCAATTCGGCGGAGAATTCCTCAGCACGCCTGCCCGTCATATTCCTGTGAGAATAGGTGTGGTTGCACACGAGATGCCCCTCGTCTGCCATGCGCCGCACCAGCTCGGGATTCTTCTCGGCCACGTGGCCGAGGATGAAGAACGCCCCCGTTGCCCCCTCGGCCGCCAGCGCGTCCAGCACCTTGGCGACGTTGCCGTTCTCGTACCCCACGTCAAAGGTCAGGTATACCACCTTGTCGGCGGCGTCGGGCTCGGTATAGCGGTGGTCGATATAGTAGCCCTCGTACTTCTCCACGAACTCCAGCTCCGCATCCGCGCGGGGCTGAGCGTGATCCTTGGCTCGTACGCAGTACCAATTATAACTCCCCGCCGCGCCCACCGTGACGCATAAACCACCCGTAACCAGCACTGTGGCCAGCACCGCCGCACCCGATCGGATCAACCGATTTTGTTTTTTTACTCGTTTGAAAAACACGCTCCACACTTCCTTTCCGTTGCGTACGGCACGCCGTCGCCGCACGCTCTGCCCATAGTTTGCGCCCGCCGCATGACTTTACACTCTGCAATTCTTGGCACGGATGCGTGCGCGCTTCCTTTTTTCTATCGTTTTTCTTTTTGTGCATTTTTACAAAACGTAAGCCGACATTCATCCTGCAATTTGGTAAACAAAATGTAAATTCTTTTAAAAAACGCGTTTTTATTCATAAAATAGACATATATAACCGCTATTATTATTTTGATTATAGTTTGCGATATTATGAGCAAAAAACGAAGGGAGGTCGCTATGGCAAACACGTTTGAACGCAGAGAAAAGAAGACCTCTTTCCCTACGAGCGACATGGCGGCGCTCAAGGCGCGCATCGCGCCCTACATGAACCCCGACCCCTACAACAAGGACGATCAGCCCTACATGATCTGCAACCTCTACTACGACGGCGAGGACGATCACGTCATTCGCAACTCGGTGCAGCTCCCAAAATACAAGGAAAAGCTCCGATTGCGTAGCTACGGCGTGCCCACGGCCGAGAGCAAGGTGTTCCTTGAGATCAAGAAAAAGTATTACGGCGTCGGCACCAAACGCCGCACCAAGCTCCGCCTTTGCGACGTAGAAAGCTATCTTGAAACGGGTGTCCATCCGCAGGGGCTCTCCTACATCGACGAGCAGGTGCTCCGCGAGATCGACTACTACCGCTCCCACGAGACGGTCTCACCCCGCGTCTATGTCAGTTACCTGCGCTGGGCATACCACGCGAAGGACGATCCCTCCTTCCGCGTCACCTTTGACAGCGACATCCTCACCCGCCGCTACGATCTCGACCTCAAGCTCGGGCGGTACGGCGAGCCTGCCTTGACTCCCGGAAAAACCCTTTTGGAAGTTAAGTTTTCCGGCGCGGTTCCCCTGTGGTTCGCGCGCATCATGAGCGAATTTAACCTGACCTTCCACACCTTCTCCAAGGTTGGAACCAACTTCAAGCTCTACACCTACGATCGGGCGTGCGAGCTGCAGCCCGACGAGGAGCATTACCTGCGGCTGATTCATTGAGCATCTGATCCATTGAACGCCCCATAAAAGAAAGGACTTCCTATGAATCACATTCTTCAAACCATTGACATCACCACCATCACCCTTGGCCGCGCCCTGACGCTCATGGGCTGCGCCATCGGTCTTGCCATCGCCATCGCGCTGGTCTACGCCATCACCCACCGTCGCACGGGCTTCCGCCCCGCCATGCTCACCGCCATCACGGTGCTTGGCCCCGTGGTCGCCATCATCGTCATTTGCATCGGCAGTAACATTGCCCGCGCCATCAGCATCGGCGGCGGTCTCGCGCTCATCCGCTTCCGCAATACCGTAGAGGATCCGCGCGACCTCGTTTACCTATTCATCTCGCTGGCGGCAGGCATGTCCTGCGGCGTCGGCTTCATCGGCTTCGGCGCCATTGCCGTGGGTCTGATCCTGCTCTTCGTCCTGATCACTTCCCTGCTCGGCATCGACAAGTGGGGCGGCAGCGGTAAGCGTCTGCGCATCCTCATTCCCGAGTCGCTGGACTACGACGGCGTGTTCGACCCCGTGCTCAAGCAGTACTGCCGCTACGCCCACCTCAACCGCATCAAGACGCAGGATTTCGGCACGCTCCTTGAGCTGGACTACCGCATCGTCATGAAGGACAATTCCCAGGAAAAGGCGTTCATCGACGCCCTGCGCGAGCGCAACGGCAACCTCAACATCAGCCTCGTGCAGAATACGCTGGAAAAGCTGTGATTGCTGACCCATACATACAACGCCGCCGCACCCATTTGGGCGCGGCGGCAATTTTATGGTGTCATTCGGGAAACGAATCACAAATTGGGGTTTATCGGTGGGTTTGCGATACCCCAACAAAGCCTCCCTCCGGGAGGGAGGTGTCATGCGAAGCATGACGAAGGGAGCCCGCGTAACCGTTGGTCTACATGGACTTTTCGGCAACGCACTCTCCCCCACCCGCTTCGCGGGAGCCCCCTCCCGGAGGGGGCCTCGGGCAGGTTGCCCTCACCGACAAATCCAAATTTGAAAACCATCCCTAAGCGGGTCATTCTGAGTGAGCCGCGTAGCGGCGAATCGAAGAATCACATTGGGGAAAGGGATTCTTCGACTTCGGGCTTACGCCCTCCGCTCAGAATGACCCACTAAAAGGAAGGCATCAACCACCCCTACAAATTATTCTTAACAAAATTTTGCCCACTGCAAATATTTTTCCCTTTTCAGGGTTTACAAATCAAAAAAGATGTGCTATAATACATATGCCAAACGAACTAAATATCGCTATGATAGGTGTTTTTTCTCTTAGGGAAATTATGCCCTTTTTTGCCATCCATCCCTTCAAACGCAATCCATTTGGTAAAAATGTGACTCCCGTTTGAAGGTACTGAAGAAAGATACCTATCTGCGATAAGTTCGTTTGGCGACAACTTGGAGTTCGCGTTTTTCGGTGCGCTGACTTCGGTTGGCGCACTTTTTATTTTCACCGAGAAATATTTATATTTTTAGGAGAAGAAAAATGAAGAAAAAAGTTTTGAGCATTGTTATTTGGGTATTACTAACAGCAATCATTACCTCTTGCGCTTCCACTGATGATTCTATTGACACGACTTGGCTTACAGAGGGCACAACATCTGAACCGGTAAAATCGAATCAGGAACTTGTATTAGAAGGTGCGCTAAAACTTGAAAAAGAAGGAGCATGGTATGGAGCATATAAATCACTTGATTATTTAATCGAGCACGGGTATTATACGGAATATGCTGAAAAAAGAGATTCTCTATATCTAAAATCCGAACTTGTTAATAATAGTTACTTTGCAGTAGGGCAACTAAAATCTATGTTAAAAGACCCCGATTCTCTAAAAATTTATGATGTCACCGTTACAGCATCTCAATCTCAATATGATGACAGCTACATTTTTGAGTTTGAATTTGAATATGGAGCAACAAATTCATTTGGTGCAATGGTAAGGGATACTGAGATAATCACATGTTCTGGAAGAACTGCTAAGGAATATGATGTGGGCGAAACACTTAATGTTAGTTTTATTCGCTATAATGATTTGACCGATATGACGCGAGATGAGCTATCTGACCAAATGGGTGGTGACTACCTCTCGCTTAAGTACAAATATCCTTTGGAATAATGAGTTTTTTGGAATAATAATACAGAATAAGAAACCATTATGTATGTACACATTCCGTGCAAAAAGAAAATGAAAATTGCATTTCAGAATTTTCGGATGGGAGAATACCCGCAAATTCATACTTGTCCAACTTGCGGAGCATATATCTATATCTGTAAGATAGGATTAGCGCAATATTTCACGCGAGGTGGTGTTCAAATAAGTAACCCACACGAAGAATTTGAGAAAATAAACAATAAATAAAACAACCTAATATTTTACCGCCGCACCCTACCTTGGGTGCGGCGGCGATTCTTTTTTGAAGGTTTTGAAGATTCCAAAGGGACTTTTTTAAAAGTCCCTTTGGTGGGGCTTGGGGCAACGCCCCAAAATCGTTCTCTCAGAAAAATTCCCGGAGACTACGCTTGATCTTACCGTCGCGACCCTCGGTGGTGTCGGCGTGCCACATGGAGCTGACGATGGCCTCCTCCACCGCCTCGGCGGTGAGGTCAAAAACGGGGTCGATGTGGCTGTCCGCCATCATGGACATGGGGACGATCGCGGTGGCGCTGTCGTGGGGCAGGCGGTTGGCGGTGGTGAACGCCAGCGCAATGTCACCGCTGCCGTTCCCGAGGTACGAGCCCGTGCGGGAAAGTCCCACGCCCGCGCGGCGGGCAACGCGCTTTAGTTGCCGCTCGGAGAGCGGAATATCGGTGGCAATGATCATGATGATGGAGCCCTTATCCTGCTCGCCGGCCAGCCGCTCCTGGATCTCTCGCCCGACCTGGCGGCCGTCAATCATAAGACGCCCCTGACCGCCGAAATTGGACAGCACCAGAGCACCGATGGTGTAGGTCTTGCCGTCCAGCACGACGGTACGGGAGGACGAGCCGATGCCCCCCTTAAAGCCGAGGCAGGACATACCCGTGCCCGCACCCACCGCGCCCTCGGCAAAGTCCTCGGTGCAGTTCTCGATGGCGGCAA
>CAJGEA010000153.1 GCA_904502015.1 uncultured Clostridia bacterium
GCGCGCGCCGTTGGCTCCCTCCACTCGGGGCTTCGCCCCTCCTTCCGTGAGCCAACGTCTTTCTACTAAGTTTTGTTACGTTTTTGAAAACTATTGCAACTTGCTATTGCAATTTGCGAAACTTAAAAAATATATATTTCAAAATATATTTTGTCAACATATTTTTGAAGATTCTTGAAGGGAGTTTGAGGGGAACTTCTTGCAAGAAGTTCCCCTCAACGTACCCCCAATCCTATAAAAACGGAGGTCGAGTCATGACGCTGTCGCCCCACATCGTGCAAGCCTATAAGGACATTCTTTGCGAGGAGCTGTTGCCCGCGATGGGCTGTACCGAGCCCATTGCCATTGCCTACGCCGCGTCCATTCTGTGTCACGCGCTGGGGGACGAGCCTACCGCCATTCGCATCGGGCTGAGCGGCAACATCATCAAGAACGTCAAGAGCGTGATCGTGCCCGCCGCTGGCGGCCTGCACGGCATTGAGGCGGCGGTGGCCGCAGGCGTCATCGCCCGTGCGCCCGAGCGTCGGCTGGAGGTGCTGTGCGCGCTGGATGAGGCTGGACGGGCGCGCATCCGCGGATACATGGAGAGCACCCCCATCACCGTGCGCGAGTTGGATACCCGTCACCCCTTTGAGCTGGATCTTGAGGGCGAGCGGGGCTCGCACACCGCCCGTGTGCGGGTGCTGCACCGCCACACCAACGTGGTGTTGGTCGAGCGGGACGGCGAGAATATCACCGCCCATTATACGACCGACGAGGGGGAGGACGACGCGCATCGCGCCGACCGCACCCTGCTTAACGTCGCGGATATCGTTACCTTTGCCGAGGAGGTGGCGCTGGACGAATTGCGTCCGCTTCTTCTGCGCCAGATCGAGCTGAACATGGCCATCGCCGAGGAGGGTCTGCGGGGCGGCTACGGCGCGTCCATCGGGCAGATGCTGTACGCAGGTGGCACGTGCGACCTGCGCACGCGGGCGCGCGCCTACGCCGCCGCGGGCTCGGATGCCCGCATGAACGGCTGTGAGATGCCCGTGTGCATCCTCTCGGGGAGCGGCAATCAGGGCATGACGGCCTCCGTCCCCGTGGTGGTGTACGCCCGCGCGTGGGGTGCAGATGAGGACTCCACCCTGCGTGCTCTGCTGGTGTCCGATCTCGTCACCGTCCACCAGAAGACGGGCATTGGATGCCTGTCGGCCTACTGCGGCGCCATTAGCGCGGGCTGTGGATGCGGCTGTGGTATCTGCTACCTCGCGGGCGGTCGATTCCGTGAGATCGCGCACACCCTGGTCAATTCGGTCGCCATTCTGTCGGGCACCATTTGCGACGGCGCCAAGGCGTCCTGCGCCGCCAAGATCGCTATGGCGGTGGAGGCAGGCATCATGGGCTACGATATGATGCGCACGGGACACCAGTTCTACGGCGGCGACGGCATCGTGACGAAGGGCGTGGAGAATACCATCCGCAATATCGGCCGCCTCGCCCGCGACGGCATGAGCGAGACCGACCGCGAGATCATACGCATTATGCTGGGGGAATGACCTCCAATACAGAGAAAGCACTCACGCCTTGGCGTGAGTGCTTTGCTATTACGGGACGAATTACACCGCCGGCTCGACACCGCCCTTGGTCATGCGGGTGACGATGCCGTGCGCGCCCAGAACCTCCTCGGCGTGGGCGTTGTCGCTCACGCGGAGAACGGCGCAGGCTTTGTTCTCGGAGGCGGTGAGGTAGGCGTAGGAATACTCAATGTTGACGCCCTCGGCGGCGAGGAGGCTGAGAACCTTCAGAAGTCCGCCCGGCTCGTCGGGGATCTCCACGGCAACGACGTAGTTGACCGAGAGGACGTAGCCCGCGCCGCGCAGAGCGGCGACGGCCGCGTCGGTGGCGTGGTTACGGGCGATCAGACGCAGGATGCCGAAATCCTGCGTGTCGGCGATGGCCATGGCACGCAGATCCACGCCCGCGTCGGCGAGCACGCCGAGAGCCTGCTCCAGCGCGCCCTGCTTGTTTTCCAGAAATACCGAGATTTGACGGATAGCCATATATAGATCTCCTTTCTTGGATGGGGTTAGACTTTAATCGTGAAGCTTTCTCTTGTCCACCACGCGGACGGCCTTGCCCTCACTGCGGGCAATGGTCTTGGGGGGCACGAGATGCACGGCGGGGTTGATGCCCAGCATGGTTTTAATCGCACCCGCGAGCTGGCGTTCGGCGGCGGTGACGGTCTTGACGGTATCCGAGAACTGATCCTCGGTCAGCTCGACGTACACGTCCAGCGTGTCGTTGTTGTTGACGCGATCGACCTCGATCTTGTAGTTGGGGGAGTAGCCCTCCTGCAAAAGCACGGTCTCGATCTGGGAGGGGAACACGTTGACACCGCGGATGATGAGCATATCGTCGGAGCGGCCCATGGGCTTCTTCATGCGGATGAGGGTTCGTCCGCAGGAGCACTTCTCACGGGAGAGCACGCAGATGTCGCGGGTGCGGTAGCGCATCATGGGGAAGGCTTCCTTGTCGATGCAGGTGAACACCAGCTCGCCCTTCTCGCCGAGGGGCAGGGGCTCCTCGGTGTCGGGGTCAATGATCTCGGGAATGAAATGATCCTCGTTGACGTGCATGCCCTTTTGCTCGGAGCACTCAAAGGACACGCCGGGGCCGCTGATCTCGGTCAGGCCGTAGATGTCGTAGGCCTTGATGCCCAGCGACTTCTCGATGTCGCGGCGCATCTCCTCAGTCCAAGGCTCGGCACCGAAGATGCCCGCCTTGAGCTTGTTGTCCTCGGGCTTGTATCCCATTTCCTTGAGAGCCTCGCCGAGGTAGGCGGCGTAGGAGGGGGTACAGCAGAGGATGGTGGAGCCAAGATCCATCATGAACTGGATCTGGCGCTCGGTGTTACCCGAGGACATGGGCAGGGTCAGCGATCCCACCTTGTGAGAGCCGCCGTGCAGACCCGCGCCGCCGGTAAACAGACCATAGCCGTAGGCAACCTGGCAAACGTCCTCCTTGGTGCCGCCCACAGCGGTAATGGCGCGGGCACAGCAGTCCTCCCAAAGATCCACGTCGTGCTGGGTGTAGTAGGCCACCACGCGGCGACCCGTCGTGCCCGAGGTGGAGTGGATGCGCACGCATTCGGACATGGGAACGGCGCAGAGCCCGTCGGGATACTGGTCACGCAGATCCGACTTGGTGATGAAGGGGAGCTTATGGAGGTCTTCAATACCGTGGATGTCGTCGGGGCTTACGCCCTTTTCGTCCATGCGCGCGCGGTAAAAGGGCACGTTGTCATAGACGTGTCTGACCTGTTTTACGAGCTTCTCGGACTGGAGCTTTTCCATCTCCTCAAGGGGCATGGTTTCGATCTCGGGTTGGTAGTAGCGGTTCTCGCTCATGCGGATCACTTCTTTCTATCGGAATTTATGTTAGCTTTTTTCTGCTTTTATAAAAGTTTTTTGAGATTGTCAAGAACTTTTTTTCAAAAAAGTTCTTGACCGGGTTCCAAGGGCAGAGCCCTTGGCGTATTCCTTATGCTCTGCCCAGAGCGAAGGCCTTCTTGTTGACCTCCACAAACTTGGGCTTGACGCAGTCCTCAATGGCGGCCATCCACTTTTCCTCGGAGATCTCGGGGAAGTAGCGGGAGAGGCGGCCGAGCAGGACGAGGTTGACGGCCTTGGAGGTGCCTGCCTCGGCAGCCAGCGAGAGAGCATCCATCTCGTCGATATTCAGTCCTTTTGCCTTGAGGGATTCCAGCACGTCGTGGGGGTAGGTCGCCGCGCCCGTGATGACGGGCATGGGATCGGTCTCGCGGTTGTTGACCACGATGCGGCCGCCATCGCGCAGGCAGGCGCTCCAGCGAGCCGCCTCCAGCTTCTCAAAGGACACAATAAAGTCGGCCTCACCCTTGTCGATGATGGGGGAGTCCACGCGCTCGCCGTAGCGGACGTAGGTAACCACGCTACCGCCGCGCTGGCTCATGCCGTGTACCTCGGACACCTTGACGTCGTAGCCCTCCTCGCAGAGGATGTGTCCGAGCAACTTGCTGGCGAGGAGGGAGCCCTGTCCGCCCACGCCGACGATCATAATATTCTTAGTGGTTGTAGTGGTAGTCATATCAGTTTCCCTCCTTGATGGCGCCGAACGCGCAGAGCTGTCCGCATACGCCGCAGCCCACGCACAGGGTGGCGTCCACGACCGCCTTGCCGCCGTCCATGTGGATGGCAGGGCAACCCAGCTTCATGCACTTCTTGCAGCCGCGGCAGGCATCCTTGTCCACCGAAACGGGGGGCAGGGGCTTCACGGTCTTGAGCAGAACGCAGGGACGGCGGGAGATGATCACACCGGGGCCGTCAGCAGCCAGCTCCTCGGTCAGTACCTTGTCGCAGGCGGCGAGGTCGTAGGGATCGACCACGGTCACGCGCTCGATACCGATGGCGCGGCAGAATGCCTCCAGATCCACCTTGGCGGCGGGATCGCCCGTGATGTTGTAGCCCGTGGTGGGGTTCTGCTGGTGGCCCGTCATACCCGTGATGGAGTTGTCGAGGATGATGACCACCGAGTTGGATGCATTGTACGCTATGTTGACAAGACCCGTCATACCCGAGTGCATGAAGGTGGAGTCGCCGATGACGGCAACCGTCTTCTTCTCGGTGTCCGCACCGCCGATCTTGTTAAAGCCGTGGATGCCC
>CAJGEA010000154.1 GCA_904502015.1 uncultured Clostridia bacterium
GGGCTTTGAGAACGCCCACATCATGCGCTACGCCTACGCCATTGAGTACGATTGCGCCGATCCCACCCAGCTCTGCGCCACGCTGGAGTTCAAGGAGCACAAGGGACTTTACGGCGCGGGCCAGTTCAACGGCACATCGGGCTACGAGGAGGCCGCCGCGCAGGGTCTTGTCGCAGGCATTAACGCCGCGTTGCGCATTCTGGGGCGCGAGCCTCTCACCCTGCCCCGTTCGGGGAGCTACATCGGCACGCTGATTGACGATCTTGTGACCAAGGGCACGAATGAGCCCTACCGCATGATGACCTCGCGCTCGGAATTCCGTCTCCTGCTCCGCCAGGACAACGCCGATCTTCGCCTTACCCCCATCGGATATGCTTGCGGACTCATTGACGAGGCGCGATACGCCGCTTTTTTGGGGAAAAAAGCCGCCGAGGAGGCCGAAAAAGCCCGTTTGGAGAGCACATACGTCGGCCGCGATGCCATCAATCCCCTTTTGGAGTCGCTTGGGCTTGAACCCGTGCGCTCGGGCGTGTCTCTTGCCGACCTGCTTCGCCGTCCCACACTCACCTACGCCGATCTTGCCCCCGCAGACAAGAACCGCCCCGACCTCCCCGCCGCCGCCCTACGCACCGTAGAAACCGACGTCAAGTATGCGGGCTACATCAAGCGCGAGCTGGCCGAGGTAGAGCGGCAGAAAAAGCTGGAGGAAAAATACCTGCCCGCCGATCTGGATTACGCTTCCATTCGTGGCCTCCGCATTGAGGCGGCGCAAAAGCTGGCCAAATTCCGTCCCGCCACCGTGGGGCAAGCCTCCCGCATCAGTGGCGTCAGCCCCGCCGATATCTCGGTTCTGCTCCTGTATCTGGGGCTTAAATAACCCCGAAACGAGGTTTTGATATGGAAAACACCCCATTTTCTACTCTTTTCGCTGAAATTTGCGACAAAAACGACTTGCTGCACTACGTCACCCCTGAGCTTACGGCGCAATTCGAGCGGCTGACCGAGCTCATGCTGGAAACCAACCGTGTCATGAACGTCACCGCGCTGACCACACTCGACAAAATCATCCCCCTGCACTATGCCGATTGCCTCAAAATCGCCATCTCTATTCCCGAAGGTGCCACCGTTGCCGATATCGGTTGCGGCGGCGGCTTTCCCACTCTCCCTTTGGCGATCGTCCGTCCCGATCTTACCATTGTAGGCATCGACAGCACCGATAAAAAGGTGCGCTACGTGCAAAGAACCGCCGATGCGTTAAAACTTCCCAATGTCAGCACACTCGCAGCCCGCGCCGAGGAGCTGGCGCAGGATGCCTCATACCGCGAGTCCTTTGACATAGTCATTAGCCGCGCCGTGGCACGGCTCAATGTGCTGGATGAGCTTTGCATGCCTCTTGTCAAGGTCGGCGGGCAATTTATTGCCATGAAGGGTGCGGCGGGACAGGTCGAATTAGACGAAGCCACCCACGGCATCGGCCGTTTGGGAGGCGAAATTCTTGCGGTCAAGCGCTACGAAATCCACTTGTCCGACACAAGTGAGGATCGCACGCTGATTGTCACCGCCAAAACCACCCCCACGCCCCGCGAATTCCCCCGCCCGTTCGGAAATATCAAGAAAAAACCGTTATAAATCGTGTTTCTTGAGAAGAACGCCTCACTTTCTCCGCGCCGCGTTATCCTTAAGCCGTAAACGGCAAAGGTTTCCGGCGCGGCTTTTGTTTCACGTGGAACATTTGCCGGGTTGCCATATCATGCTTCACGCAGAACATTTGCGGTTTGGGTTTGTCGTGTTTCACGTGAAACACTTGTAGTTTGGGCTTGTTGTGTTTCACGTGGAACACTTGTAGTTTGGGCTTGTTGTGTTTCACGTGGAACACCCACCCGTGCCGCACAATCCTTGGCTCACGACGTGGTTATGGGTCTCGGCGCGGCCTCTCGTTTCACGTGAAACATACCGCCCGTAGGTGCTCGTTTAAACCTTTTGGGGGATTTTGCCCGTCAAAAAACTTTTAAAAATCCCGCAAAAGCCCTTGCAAAACGGGGCGTTTTATGCTATACTATGAGCAGATTCCAAAAATTACGGAGGAAACAAACCTTATGGGTAAAATTATATCCTTTGCCAACCAGAAGGGCGGCGTCGGCAAGACCACCTCGGCGGTCAACGTGGCGGCTTCCCTTGGTCTGATGGGCTACAACACCCTGCTCGTGGATCTCGATCCCCAGGGTAACGCAACCAGTGGCGTCGGCATCGCCAAAAAACGTCTGAAATACTCCATGCGCGAGGTTTTAACGGGCGAGGCAACCGCCAAAGACGCCATTCTGACCACCGAATGTGAAAAATTGTCGGTTCTTCCGTCCAACATCACGCTTGCAGGTGCCGATTTTCAGATGTTCCAGATGAAGGACGAGCCTTGGAATATCATGAAAAAGGCGTTTGCCGAGATCAAGGACGAGTACGATTACATCATCATTGACTGTCCCCCTTCGCTTGGCATGCTGACCACCAACGCCCTGACCGCCAGCGACGGCGTTGTGATCCCCATGCAGTGCGAATTCTACGCGCTTGAGGGTCTTTCCCAGCTCATGATCACCATTAAGCAGGTCAAGGCGCACTACAACAGCGCGCTCACCATCACGGGCATCCTGCTGACCATGTACGCGTCCCGTTTCCTGCTCACCCAGCAGGTCAAGAACGAGCTTCGCAAGCATTACGAGGGCAAGCTCTTTGACACTACCATCTCCCGCGGTGTCGGCCTCGCCGCCGCACCCAGCCACGGCATGCCCATCTACTACTTTGACAAGCGCAGCAAGGGCGCTGCCGAGTACCTTGCCGTTGCCAAAGAGCTTCAGATGCGGATATAAGGGCGATATTCGCTTGAAACCTTTTTGAAAAAGGGTTTCAAGACTCCCAAAAACTTCAGAAAGTAATTTTTTAAGGTTCTTTGAATCCAAAACCTTCTCAAAGGAAAGGCGGAGTCAAGTGGCAGCGCCCTTTGAAAAAAATAAAAAATAAAGAGGATTAGACAATGGCATCGAAACAGAACGTACTCGGGCGGGATTTCTACTCGCTGCTGGACGATAACTCTATTGAATTCAACGACGGTCAATCCTTGATGTCGTTGAGCGTAAATTTGCTGGATCCCCGCAAGGATCAGCCCCGAAAGACCTTTGATCAGGAGGATCTGCAGCTTCTCGCCGACTCTATCAGCGAGCATGGCGTGATCCAGCCCATCGTGGTGCGCCAGATCGAGGGAACCGACCGCTACGAGATCATTGCGGGCGAGCGCCGCTGGCGAGCGTCCAAAATCGCGGGGCTTGACACCATTCCTGCGGTGGTCATGACGGGCGACGATCTCAAAATTGCCGAGGTTGCCTTGATCGAGAATGTCCAGCGCAAGGATCTCAACCCTGTGGAAGAGGCACTGGCCTACCGTGCCCTGATCGACAACTTCAAGCTCACGCAAGAGGAGGTATCCCGTCAGGCGGGCAAGAGCCGCTCGGCTGTTGCCAATATGCTCCGTCTGCTGGAGCTTCCCGACGACGTACTGATCCTGCTCCGTGACGGCAGCCTCTCCATGGGCCACGCCCGCGCCATTCTCGGCCTGGATGACGAGGATCAGATGCTCCCCCTTGCCGAAAAGACCATAGATAAGGGGCTTTCGGTGCGCGAGGTGGAGAAGCTGGTTCGCAAGATGAACGAAGAAGCCGAAGAAGACGACGAAACCGCCACCGAGCCTACTGACAAAACCGCTGACCAGCGCCGCGTCTACATGAAGGATCTGGAATCCCGCATCATGTCCGACCTCGGCCGCAAGGTCAAGATCCACGAAACCCCCCGCAAGAAGACCCTTGAGCTGACCTTTGAGGATGACGAGGATCTGGAGGCACTGCTCCGCCGCATCATTGGCGATGAGCTTTTTGATTGATTTTGCCCGTCGGGCATACTCCGTACATATAACACGCACATATAATATACATATAATATAAGGAAGGAAACCGCTATGCTGGATATCAAATATATCAAGGAAAATCCCGAGGAAGTCATCGCAAGACTGGCAAAAAAAGGTAAAGACGCCCGTGAGGACATCGAAAAGATCATCGCGTTGGACGCCGAGCGTCGTGCGCTGATCGCCGAGACCGAGGCCATCAAGGCCGAGCAGAACAAGACCAACAAGCTTATTCCTCAGTACAAGAAGGAGGGCAAGGACGTCAGCGAGATCTTCGCACAGATGAAGGAGCTGGGCGCCAAAACCAAGGAAATCGACGAGAAGCTCAAGGCCATCGAGGCTGAATGCACCGATCTACTGCTGGGTCTGCCCAACCTGCCCGACGACGACCTGCTGCCCGGTGGCAAGGAGAATAATCAGCCCCTGCGCTACTGGGGCGAGCCCCGCACCTTTGATTTCGAACCCAAGAACCACGTGGACCTCTGCACCGATCTGGGACTCATCGACTACGAGCGCGGCACCAAGCTGGCGGGCTCGGGCTTCTGGATCTACCGCGGTATGGGCGCGCGTCTGGAGTGGGCTCTGCTGAACTATTTTGTGGACACCCACCTTGCCGACGGCTACGAGCTGATTCTGCCTCCCCACATGCTGGAGTACGAGTGCGGTCTGACGGCGGGTCAGTTCCCCAAGTTTGCCGACGAGGTCTACAAGATCGAGAA
>CAJGEA010000155.1 GCA_904502015.1 uncultured Clostridia bacterium
TGTGGTATAATTGGCATTGTCCATAGTGACGATCCTTTCGGAATTGGTGTCTTAAGCAAACTCAATTCTACCACAGAATCGTTACTATGGATATTCTTTTTTGAAAACTAACTATTGCAACTTCATTTTACAACGCGCGTTCAAAAAAACTTGAAAAAATGATGCAAGAAAGGGGGTGCTTGCTGTGCTGTTGGCTATTGATATTGGGAACTCCAGTATTGGCCTCGGTTTGTTTGACGGAGAGGCGTTGGTGTTCACCGCCAAGCTGTCGGCCGACACCAAACGCAGTGCCGATGAATACGCTGTCACTATACGGGGACTTTTGTCGGCGCAGGGCGTTTCCCCTGCGAGTATCACCGCCGCCGCCATCAGCTCGGTGGTGCCCAAGCTCACCCATACCATTGAAAATGCCCTTGCTTGGCGGGATATTCCCGCACCCATTCCCACCCTTATAGTGGGCGGGGGCGTCAAGACGGGCATCAGCCTCAAGGTAGACGACCCCGCCACGCTGGGCGCGGACATCGTGACCAACGCCGCCGCGGCCGTGAGACGGTACGGTGCCCCCGTGCTGATCGTTGACGTGGGGACGGCGACCGTCATTTCCTGCGTCAGCGAGCAAAAGGCGCTGGTGGGCGTTGCCATTGCCCCCGGCCCCGTGTCAGCGCAGGAGGGATTGAGTCGGAGCGCCGCCTTGATTCCCGATGCCGAGCTGTCCCGCTCGTCGGGGGTGCTGGGCAGGAATACCCCCGCCGCCCTGCGCTCGGGGCTCGTGACGGGCCACGCCTGCATGATAGACGGCATGATCGCCCGCATCATGGAAGAATACCGCCTGCCCGCCGCTACCCCCGTGGTCATCACGGGCGGACTCGCCCCCCTGGTCACGGCCGAGTGCCGTCACCCTCTGATCTATGACAAGGATCTCACCCTCAGGGGGCTGTACCACATTTACACCGCCACCGCGGCGGCGAAACACAAAAAAGGATGATCCCCTGCCCATGTGGCAGGTGTTCATAAAAAATTCAAGCACTGTACCGCCTCGGCGGACGGTAGCCGCGCAAAGCGCAGGGGGTAATCCCCCGAAGGAGTAACCAAATGAAAAACGAAAAACCCCAAGACACACGGGCGGTACAGGAACAGACCGCACCCACCGTTCAGCCTGCGAACCGCCGTGCTTCGGCGCATCAGCAGGTCATCAAGCTGGTTCAACTGGCCCTCCTGACCGCCGTTGTGCTGGTGCTTCAGTTCACGGGCGTCGGCATCAAGCTCCCGATCCCAGGCACCACCAACATTTCCCTCGTGCTCATCCCCATCGCCCTCGGCGCCATGCTGCTCGGCCCCGCGGCGGGAGCCTTTCTGGGCTTCGTGTTCGGCGCTGTGGTGTACGTCACGGGCGGCGTGATGCACATGGATTTCTTTACGGGCTTCCTGTTTGACAACCATCCCGTCATCACCGCGGGCATCTGCCTGATCAAGTCCACCCTTGCGGGCTTCCTCGGCGGTTGGGTGTACCGCGTCGTCAGAGGCAAGAATACGCTGCTCGCCGTGTTTTTGGCGGCAGGCATCGTTCCGCTGGTCAACACGGGCGTGTTCGTCATTGGGTGCTTGTGTATTCTGGATACCATTGAGGCGCTCATGGCCGCCGCAGGCATTGCGGGGCAGACCGCCGTGTACTTCATTTTCATTGGCTGCGCGGGACTCAATTTTGTCTGCGAGTTCGCCGTCAATATGATCCTCTCTCCCGCGCTGGAGCGCATTCTGCGCATTGTGGGACGGAAGATCCGCAAATAATGACTTCCATACAAATCTGACTACACGCGTGTGCTATTACGCCGCATAAAAATCACGCTTTGTGAGGTGCTTTATGAAAGACCATATCATCAATTTTGATCTGCCCGCCCTGGTGGGCAAGGGGACGAAAAAGGTGAAGAATACCGTAGCGGCCATCCGCGACGAGATCCGTGACGATATCGCCGCCGTGCGCCAGCGCGACCCCGCCGCCCGCAGCGATCTGGAGATCCTGCTTTTGTACTCGGGTGTTCACGCCATTCTGGCCTACCGCGTGGCGCACAAGCTCTATCTGTCCAAGCACTACTTCTCGGCTCGTGCCATCAGCCAGTGGGCACGGCACAAGACGGGTATTGAGATCCACCCCGGTGCCACCATCGGTAAGGGTCTGTTCATTGACCACGGTATGGGCGTGGTCATTGGTGAGACCACCGAGATCGGGGACAACTGCACGCTGTACCAGGGTGTGACCCTCGGCGGTACGGGTAAGGACGTGGGCAAGCGACACCCCACGCTGGGTAACAACGTGCTCGTGGGCGCAGGTGCCAAGGTGCTGGGCCCCTTCAAGATCTCGGACAATTCTAAGATCGCGGCGAACGCCGTGGTGCTGGAGGAGGTGCCCGAGAACAGCACCGCCGTCGGTATTCCCGCGCGCGTGGTGCGCCGCCACGGCCGCCGCGTGGACGATCTCGATCAGGTACATATTCCTGACCCGATCGCGCAGGAGATCGCCCGCCTCGACCGCAAGCTTAAAAAGCACATGAAGGAAGAAGAATAAAAGCGCATCCCCCCGCAACGCCGTTGCGGGGGCTCTTTTGTGGGGCGTTGCCCCACACCCTACCAAAACCTTTCTTTCGAGAAAGGTTTTGGATTCCAAAGAACTTGAATAAATGATTTTTAATTAAAGTTCTTGAAAGGGGTGTGGGGAAAACTTCTTTCAAGAAGTTTTCCCCACAAAAATTATTTTATCAGATTCTTCTTATCGTCCCCCGACAGCTTGTAGGGGGTGCGCTCGGCGGCGTAGTCGTAGATGGGAATGGTGCCGTAGGCGTCCTTGTCGTAGTTAACGTCCTCGTTGTAGTAAATGTCCACGTAGACCGCGAGGACGGGGCTTTCGGGATCGTTCATGTCGATGCCGTCGAAGGTGAAGCGGCGGTAGTTGTAGAGATTCTTCTTGTCTGCAACCGAATCGGTGGCGTGGAAGCGCTCAAAGCGCACGCTCTCGGAGTGGTTGCCGTCGTTGTCGGTGGCGTCGCTTGGGGTGAGGTCGTAGGCGACCACGAGGGTCACGTCGTAGAGCTCGTCGGAGCGGGAGGGCATCTCGGGGAGGTCGTAGTCCTCCTTGAGGTGGCGGATGGTGCTGTTGTTGTAGCGGAAGAGCACCTGCACCTGATGGGCCTCCTCGATGAAGACGTTGTGCGTCACGGCGAAGTAGCTGTAATTCTTGCCGAGAACGCTGGTGATCTGGCTGCCGTCGGGCATGACGGGCGTGTAGATGGTCAGCTCACGCCCCTCGGATTCGGCCTTGTTCCATGCTTCGACGAGGGCTTCATTGACCGAGAGGTTCTCCATGTCCTTGGGGTTGCCCGCCGTGAACACGCGCCACAGCAGGATGCCGATGGTGCCGAACACAAGGATCAGCCCCAGCGCCTTGAAGGTGTATTTGACCGCGGTAGCGGTGGTGGCGGCTTTGGATTGCTTCATGTGGTTTCGTCCTCCTCCGGGGCGTCGTCGGTTTGGGTATCGTAGCCGTTGTTCGCCTCACGCTCCTGCATGAAGCGGAGCTTGTCCAGCGCGTTTTGCAGAATGATCTCGGCCGAGAGGGTATCAATCACGCCCTTGCGCTTGGCACCGCGGGTGTCGGTCTCGTTGAGGTAACGGGAGGCTGCCATGGTGGTCATGCGCTCGTCCAGCATGGCAACGGGAATGTCCGCGCCCTCGCCGTCGGCCAGCCGCGCGATGAGCAGGGAGGCGAATTTCTCGGCGTGCTGGGCGCGCGGACCGTGCGAGCCGTCCATGTTGATGGGCAGACCCACAACGATGCCGGTGACGCCACGCTCACGGGCGACTGTCGCGACCGCCTCGGCGGTCTTTTGCATACCGCCCACCGAGATCTGCGTGATGCCCGAGGCGACGGTGCGGGATTCGTTGGAGATGGCAAGACCCGTGCGCTTGTCGCCATAGTCCACGCCGAGGAGCTTGCCGCTCGTTTGCTTGATGGTTTGCATAGCTTCGTTGCCTGCCCCCGTGCCGAGGGCGGGCGTCCTTTCGTTTATCAGTGTTTGTGTCGGGGGTCTCCCTGACCGACGGTGAGCTTGATGATGAGCCCGAGGTCGTCGGGCTGAATCTTGGCCTCGTGCGCCGCGCGGCAGCGGCGGATTTCGCCGCATTTTTTGCAGCGGGATATGATGATATAGCCCTTCTTGGGATCGGGCTCGGCGGAAATCGGCTCCAGCTCGCCGCCGCAGGGGTTCGCGCGGTCACCGGGGTTGATGTCCACGTGCCGCGACCAGAGGCAGAACGGGCAATGGTTGCGCGAGGAGTAGCCCAGCGGCTCGACCTCCCGCCCGCAATGGACGCAGGTAAATCCGTCATCCAGCTTGGAAAAACGTTTTTGTTCCATGGGGTTCTCCTTTCTTGAGAGTAAGCCGGGGGAACTTCTTTCGAGACTCCTCGCGTCGCTTCGCGGAGGCGCTCGGCGTTCCCCCGAACCCCCTCAAGAACTTTAAAAAATATAATTAAAAATCATTGTGAGAAATATGTTTTTTTAAGTTTTTGGGAATCCAAAACCCTTTTTTCAAAAA
>CAJGEA010000156.1 GCA_904502015.1 uncultured Clostridia bacterium
AACCCCCTCAAGAACCTTCAAAAATATATTTAAAAAAGCGTTTTGAAATATATGTTTTTTAAGGTTTTTGGGAGTCCAGAACCCTTTTTGCAAAAAGGGTTCTGGTGGGGTGCAGGGGTGAACCCCCTGCTCGATAAATCCAAATTTGAAAACCACTTTTCCCTCGGGGGAGATGGTCGGCGCGTGACAACCTGCCCCGAGCCAAAGCTGTGCCGCAGGCACAAATCCAAATTTGAACATCGACGCGCTGTTATTTGTGCCTCCGATCCTTGCGGATACCGAACATTTTGCGAAGGATGGGCGAGAGGATGGTGGGGGCGCGAACCAGAACGATCTTCATGACAAAGCATCTCCCTTCCTATGTATGGTGGCACTCACAGTATATGCACCGCCGAAGGAGCGCGACAAAAATCCCGACGCGGCTGATACCGTGTCGGGATTTGCTTTTTACTGATTATTCTGCAACGCGCGGCGCTTACGCATCATTTCCTTCATACGTGTTTCGGTGTCGAGAATGACCTTGCGCAGGCGGATGGACTTGGGGGTGACCTCAATGAGCTCGTCGTCGTTGATGTACTCAATGGCCTCCTCCAGCGAGAATACCTTCGGGGGGATGAGCAGGAGCTTTTCGTCGGCGCCCGAGGAGCGGATGGCGGTCAGCTTCTTCTCCTGGCAGGGGTTGAGCGCAATGTCGTCGTTCTTGGGGTTCTCGCCCACGATCATACCCTCGTATACGGGGGTCTGGGGGCCGACGAACATCATGCCGCGCTCCTGGGTCTTATACAGACCGTAGCGGGTGGTCACACCCGACTCGGATGCGATCAGCGAGCCCGTGAAGCGCATGATGACTTCGCCGCGGTAGGGCTGGTAGCCGTCAAAGAGGGTGTTCATGATGCCCTCGCCGTGGGTGGCGGTCAGGAACTCCGAGCGGTAGCCGAACAGGCAACGGGTGGGGATGAGGTACTCGATGCGCATACGGCTGCCCGAGCCGAGGGGTACCATTTCGAGCAGATCGCCCTTGCGCTGACCCAGCTTTTCCACCACGGCACCGACGTAGTCGTTGGGCACGTCGAGGGTGACGTGCTCCATGGGCTCGCACTTGACGCCGTCGATCTCCTTGTAGAGCACGCGGGGATTGGAGCAGGTCAGCTCAAAGCCCTCGCGGCGCATGGTTTCAATGAGGATGGAGAGGTGCATCTCGCCGCGGCCCGCCACGCGGAACTCGTCGGTGGACTCACCGTCGGACACGCGCAGGGATACGTCCTTGAGCAGCTCGCGGTAGAGACGGTCGCGGATCTGGCGGGAGGTGACGAACTTGCCCTCCTTGCCGGCGAGGGGGCTGTCGTTGACCGAGAAGGTCATCTCCAGCGTGGGCTCGCTGACCTTGACGAACTCCAGAGGCTCGACGCAGTCCACGGCGGTGACGGTGTCACCGATGGAGAGGTCGGAAGCACCCGAGAAGCACACGATGTCGCCCACGGTGGCGGTCTCTACCTGCTTGCGGACAAGACCGTCGATCTGCATGACGGTGATGATCTTGGTGCGCTTGGGGGCATCGCCCGAGAAGTAGTTGGAGATCATAGCCTCCTGACCCACGCGGATGGAGCCGCGCTCGATGCGGCCGATACCGATACGGCCGACGTAGTCGTTGTAGTCGATGGAGGACACGAGGAGCTGGAGAGGGCCGTTCTCGTCGCCCTCGGGCGCGGGGATATAGTTGATGATGGTTTCAAAGAGGGGAGTGAGGTCGTCGCCGAGGTTGTCGGGGTCGGTGGAGGCCTTGCCATCACGGCCTGAGCAGTAGAGGAAGGGGGAGTCGAGCTGGTCGTCGGTTGCGTCGAGGTCGATGAGCAGCTCCAGAATCTCGTCCTCCACCTCGCCGAGGCGGGCGTCGGGCTTGTCGATCTTGTTGATGCACACGATGACGCGATGGTTGAGCGCCAGCGCCTTTTGCAGAACGAAGCGAGTCTGGGGCATGGGGCCCTCGGCGGCGTCCACGAGCAGGATAACGCCGTTGACCATCTTGAGCACGCGCTCCACCTCGCCGCCGAAGTCGGCGTGGCCGGGGGTGTCGATGATGTTGATCTTGGTATCCTTATAATGAACGGCGGTGTTCTTGGCAAGGATGGTGATGCCGCGCTCGCGCTCCAGGTCACCCGAGTCCATGACGCGGTTCACGGTGTCCTGATTCTCGCGGTAGATGCCGCCCTGCTTGAGCAGTCCGTCCACCAGCGTGGTCTTGCCGTGGTCAACGTGCGCGATGATGGCGATGTTTCGCAAATCGTTTCTAATCACAGTTTTGTCCGTCCTTATTCTTGATAGCCCTATTTAGGCATTATAACAATTTATTATAGCACATTTGCGCGGATTTGAAAAGAAGGAAAAAAAACATATTTTTGGGTCGATGGCGGTGCTTTTTGTGAATGTTGAACGAAGCGCGCCCATACGATAGAGGGAGAGAAGGGTAGCGAGGGAAAACGCCCTCTCCGTCACGGCTGTGCCGTGACACCTCCCCCGGAGGGGGGAGGCTATAAAAGTTTGGGTTGCGAAAAAAGGCTCTCCCTCAGGGAGAGCTCCCGCGAAGCGGGTGAGAGGGGAAGCTACATGAACGAAATCGAAAAAACAGGCGGCGCGGTAGCACCCAAGGCGGCCGCCGAGGTGTGTGAGGGGCGAGGGGGATTTTCTCATAGTGGTGCGCGTCGACGGGGCGTCCCGTGGCGGATGGTACTGTGGGCGGCGGTGGTCGCCTGCCTCGCGGGGCTGATCCTGCCTGCCGTGCGGGTTGCGGCCGGGGCGGATATGGGCGGCGGGGGCGCGGGGCGGGCGATCTGCCGCGTGCTGTGGCGCATGGGACTGCCCCCGATCGGGGAGTCGCTGTGGGCGGTGTGGGGGTTGGATCCCTCGGAGGGCGAGGAGAGCGAGACGGAGCGGGATACCGTGCCCGAGGCTGGCACCGAAGCACCTGCGGACACCGTTGAGGAAGATACCGAAACCACAGAAGCCACCGAGACCGTCCAACCCCCCGAAGCCAACGGGGAAACCACCGCCGAGCCCCTGCCCGACGGGGCGATCCCCGTCGTGCGGCAGGACAAAAGCGAGTCCCACCGAGGCGCGGACTACCTGTATAATCCCGCCTCCCTGCCCGTGCTCCCCACCGTGGACGAGCGTCCGTGGAGTACGGCGGGCACGCCCGCGGTGCTGATTGTGCATTCCCACCCCCGCGAGGCGTACGGGGATGGCGGTGACTACCTCACGGCAGGGGAGAGCGGCGTGGCGCTCGCCCCCGTCGGTGTGACCGAAGGGAGCGTTGTGTCGCTCGGCGCGGCGCTGACAGAGAGATTGCGCGCGGTGGGGATCACGGTCATTCATCTGCGCGCCGTGGCAGAGGCAGGGGAATCCTATGCCGACACCTACGAATACACCGAGCGCATGATCCGCTACTATACCACCCTCTACCCCGATATCGGGCTGGTGCTGGATCTGCGCCGCTCGGCCGAGAGCGCGGACGGGGGGCTCCTTGCTACTTGTGGGACGTGGAACGGAAAAGACCTCGCCCAACTCCGCATTACGGTGGATGGTCTGCGCGGGGAGGCGGACGCCGCGCGGGACGTAGCGGTAGCGCAGTCTTTGCGCGCGGGACTGTGGACGGTGAGTCCCACGTTGTGTCGCCCCGTCTACCTGCGGCGGAGCGAGGGACTCGGCGAGCGGTGCGGCGGTACCGCTTGCGCCGTCATGCTCACGCTGGAGTTGGGCGCGGCAGGGAACACCTATGCCGAGGCGGAGGCGCTCATCGAGCCGCTGGTGGAGGCCTTGGCTAAAATGCTGAAAGAGTAAATTGTGGTCAAACTTGCGTTTTCAAATTTGGATTTGTCGGGCCGTTTGACACCCTTCCTTAGAGGGTCATCCTGAGCGGAGGGCGTAAGCCCGGAGTCGAAGGATCACATTTAGGGAAGGAGATCCTTCGACTTGCCGCTACGCGGCGGCGCTCAGGATGACCCCCTTGGGGAAGGTTTTCAAATTTGGATTTGTCGGCCACCTGCGGTGGGGCTTTGGCTCGGGGATGGTTGGCACGCGCCGACCATCTCCCCCGAGGGCAAAGTGGTTTTCAAATTAGGATTTATCTGTCTGTTAGATATCTGTTTTTATGTACTTTTTTCCCACCAGCGGGAGAAAAGTACCAAAAGAGGCGCCGCATAAGGGAAAACCTACGGTTTTTCCTTATGTATCCTTTTCCCTTGATGGTGGGCGCACGCGGCACAGCCGCGTTTGATTGCGCCCCATACACACCTATACCCATAGCGCCGAGTTGTCGACAGCTGTCGACCAACTCGGATAGTCACGGCAGGCGTGTAGTGGGCAGGGGTTTTCAAGACGGTCGGCTTATCTTAATTTGTCTTTTCCCAAAAGGGAAATTACAGTTTTTCTTCTCTTGGTGCAAACACCTTCCCAACTCGCGCGTTCTCTGCGCGACCGAGTTGGTCGACAGCTGTCGACAACTCGGCAATCTTGGTGTAGGTCACCTTGGGCGCAATCAACGCGGTGCATAAGCACCGCGTGCGCCACCATGTAAGGGAAGGGA